>DATCZY010000321.1:0-2805 GCA_036525655.1 Lysobacterales bacterium
GAGGTCAACGAGGCCTTCGCGACCGTCACCATGGCCGCCATGCATGAACTCAATATCGACCACGCCAAAATGAACGTCAACGGCGGCGCCTGCGCGCTGGGCCATCCGATCGGCGCATCGGGCGCGAGGGTGGTGGTGACACTGATCAACGCACTGCGTCAGCGCGGTCTGAAAAAAGGCGTGGCCGCCCTGTGTATCGGCGGTGGTGAAGCGACCGCCCTGGCCATAGAGCTGCCATAATCCGGCCATGGCAATCATCCAATCGCAAATAGATGTCAACAGCAATGAATTTGCTGCGAATGAAGCCCAGATGCGTGAACTGGTGGCCGACCTGCAACAACACCTCGAGCAGGTCGAGCTTGGTGGCGGCGAGAAAGCCCGCAACAAGCACACCGAACGGGGCAAAATGCTGCCACGCGAGCGCGTCAAACATCTGATCGACCCCGGTACGCCGTTTCTGGAGCTTTCGCCAATGGCTGCCTTCGGTATGTATGACGGCAAGGCGCCCTCGGCCGGTATCATTACGGGTGTCGGCCGTGTCAGCGGCCAGGAAGTCGTCGTCATCGCCAACGATGCGACCGTCAAGGGCGGCAGCTATCTACCCATCACGGTGAAAAAGCATCTGCGTGCCCAGGAAATCGCGCTGGAAAACAACCTGCCGTGCATCTACCTGGTGGATTCGGGCGGCGCTTTCCTGCCTTTGCAGGACGAAATTTTTCCGGATCGTGAACACTTTGGACGGATTTTTTATAACCAGGCCCAATTGTCGGCCGCCAATATCCCACAGATCGGTGTCGTCATGGGCTCCTGTACCGCGGGTGGTGCCTATGTTCCTGCGATGAGCGACGAGTCCATCATCGTCAAAAACCAGGGCACGATTTTTCTCGGCGGCCCACCGCTGGTCAAAGCCGCCACCGGGGAAATTGTCGATGCAGAATCACTCGGCGGAGCAGAAGTGCATTGCTCCAAGTCAGGTGTGACCGACCACTTTGCGCTCGACGATGCCCATGCACTGCAGCTGGCACGTGAAGCGGTATCCTATCTGAACCGTAAAAAGGACAACCCCCTGGAAATGCGCGAGTCGGTCAGTCCGGCTTATCCGATGGAGGAAATTTACGGGATCGTATCGCGGGATACCCGTTACCCGTACAAGGTAAAGGAGGTCATCGCCCGGTTAATTGACGGAAGTGATTTTCATGAATTCAAAGCCCGATATGGTAAAACCCTGGTCTGCGGTTTCGCCCGTGTGCACGGTTACCCGGTGGGCATCGTGGCCAACAACGGCATCCTGTTTTCCGACAGTGCTTTAAAAGGAACACACTTCATACAGATTTGTAATAAGCGTAATATTCCATTGATATTCCTACAAAATGTATCTGGTTTTATGGTTGGAAAGGCGTCCGAAAATTCCGGAATTGCAAAGGATGGGGCTAAGATGGTCACCGCGGTCGCGACCTCGCATGTACCCAGGTTCACCGTCATCATCGGCGGTTCTTTCGGCGCCGGAAACTACGCCATGTGCGGACGGGCATACCAGCCGAGAATGCTTTGGATGTGGCCCAACGCGCGTATTTCCGTCATGGGCGGGGAGCAGGCTGCATCGGTGCTGGCCACCATCCGCAGGGACGCCATCGAGGCCTCCGGCGGTGACTGGCCGCTCGAGGAAGAAGAGGCGTTCAAGCAACCGATTCGCGACAGCTATGAACGCGAGGGCCACCCCTACCACGCCACGGCGAGACTGTGGGATGACGGTGTCATCGATCCGATCGATACACGCCACGTGTTGGGGCTTGCATTGTCAGCCGCGATGAATGCACCCATCCAGCCGGGCAAACACGGCATCTTCAGGATGTAAGGCCTGGAATGCGGATTAAGTAATGATGCAAACCCTGATCAACAGCACCGATAGCCGGGGAGTCATGACCCTGTGTATGAACCGCCCGGAAGTACACAACGCATTCGATGCGCAGATGATTCAAGACCTGACCACGGCGCTTCAGGCGGCAGATCAGGACGACGCCGTCAGGATGGTCGTGATTACCGGTGCGGGCGCCTGTTTTTCCGCCGGTGCGGATCTCAACTGGATGCGCAGCCTCGTGCATGCCAGCAAGGATGAGAACGAACGTGACGCGCTAAAGCTTGCAGACCTGATGCGCAGTCTGAATTACCTTTCGAAGCCGACCGTCGCCAGGATCAATGGTGCGGCCTTCGGCGGCGGCCTGGGCCTGATCGCGGCCTGTGATATCGCCATTGCCGTCGATACCGCGCGTTTTGGCTTGACCGAGGTGCGCCTGGGCCTGGTGCCGGCCGTGATCTCCCCCTACGTGATGCGCCGGATCGGTGAAGCCTGTGCGCGGCGCTATTTTCTAAGTGCCGAGCGATTCAACAGCCAGCGTGCCTATGACATGGGCCTGATACAGCAAACAGTAAGTCCTGCGCAACTGGACAAGTCCATCGAAGACACAGTCAGCCAACTCCTCAGCGGCGGACCCGTTGCCATGCGCCATGCCAAACAACTGATTTTTGATATGGCCGGCCACAGCGCCGATGCTCAAAAACTCACGGATGCAAAGACCGCCAGGCTGATTGCCAGCCTGCGTGTGTCAGATGAAGGACAGGAAGGCCTGGCAGCGTTTCTTGAAAAACGCAAATCCGACTGGATCATCGAGTAGTACGCCCATGAGTGCTGCCGTAACCCTGGTTGAAGTCGGTCCGCGCGATGGCCTGCAAAACGAAAAACACAAACTTGCCGCAACCATCAAAATCGAACTGATCGAGCGTCTCGCAAATTGTGGAGTACCCGTT
>DATCZY010000322.1:0-2541 GCA_036525655.1 Lysobacterales bacterium
AGGGAATTGGCTATTACCGAAACCGAGCTTAAGCTCATCGCAGCGGCCGCGATCATCGGCGATAGCAGCAAGCCGAACACTGGATAGAGGATTCCGGCAGCTATTGGCACGCCCGCCGAGTTATAGACGAAAGCGAAAAACAGGTTCTGACGGATATTGCGCATGGTTGCATGGCTCAGGCGCCGGGCCCTGACGATGCCACGCAGGTCGCCCTTGACCAGCGTGACGCCCGCGCTTTCCATGGCCACGTCGGTGCCCGTGCCCATGGCAATACCGACGTGGGACTGGGCCAGCGCGGGCGCGTCATTGATACCATCACCGGCCATGGCTACAATTCGCCCCTCATTTTGCAAGCGCTTTACGACGTCCGCCTTCTGGTCCGGCAGCACCTCGGCCTCGACGCGGTCGATACCGAGCCTGGCGGCGACAGCCTCCGCCGTGGTGCGGCTGTCACCGGTGAGCATCACTACCTGCACGCCTTCTGCGTGTAAGTCCGAAATGGCTTCCGGCGTGGTCTCCTTCACGGGATCAGCAACACCGATCAGACCCGCTGCCTGGCCCCCGATGGCCACAAGCATGATGGTCTGGCCATCAGCCCGGCTACTTTCGGCGAGCTTGAGCAGATCACCAGCATCAATGCCCTCGGCTTCGAACAGCTTCTGGTTACCCAGCGCCACCTTCTTTCCATCGACGGCGCCGATCACGCCTTTTCCGGTGATCGATTCGAATTTTTCACTGCGCCCAGGCTCGATTCCGCGTTCCTGCGCACCGCGCACGATGGCTTCCGCGAGCGGATGTTCGCTGTTGCGCTCCAAGCCGGCGGCAAGGCGTAAAATGTCCCTATCGTCGAAACCTTCGATTGCCGTAACAGCAACAAGCTCAGGACGTCCCTCAGTCAGGGTGCCGGTTTTATCTACCACGAGGGTATCGACATTGCGCATGACTTCCAACGCCTCGGCGTTTTTGATCAAGACTCCCATGCCCGCGCCCTTGCCGGTTCCGACCATGATGGACATCGGGGTCGCCAATCCCAACGCACATGGGCAGGCGATGATCAGTACGGCGACCGCATTAATGACCGCGTGGGCCAACGCCGGCTCCGGCCCCCAGGCAAACCAGGTTACAAACGTCACGATAGCGACGATAACCACCGCCGGCACAAAGTAGGAAGACACCACGTCGACCATGCGCTGTACCGGCGCTCGGGAGCGCTGGGCCTCGGCCACCATTTGAACGATCTGGGACAGCAATGTGTCAGCACCAACCCGCTCGGCACGCATCAGCAGGCTGCCGGTGCCATTGATCGTTGCGCCGATCAGCCGGTCACCGGACGACTTCGCGACCGGCACGGGTTCACCCGTCACCATCGACTCGTCGACATGGCTTTCGCCTTCCTCGACAAGGCCGTCCACCGGGACTTTCTCACCGGGGCGAACCCGCAGGCGATCTCCGGCTTTTATCTGCTCGAGGGGAATGTCCTCCTCGCCATCTTCACGCACGATCCGTGCTGTCTTTGGAGCCAGTCCGAGCAGGGCCTTGATGGCGGCATTGGTGCTGCTGCGCGCGCGCAATTCAAGCACCTGGCCCAACAGGACCAGGACCGTGATCACAGCAGCGGCTTCGAAATAGACGGGGATCACACCCATCTCATTGCGTATTGTTCCGGGAAATATTCCCGGTAACACGACGCCGACAATGCTGTACGTCCATGCGACCCCGATACCGAGGCCAATCAGTGTGAACATGTTGAGGTTCCAGGTCTTCACCGATTGCCAGCCACGCACGAAAAAGGGCCAGCCACACCACCACACGACGGGTGTCGCCAGTAACAATTCGATCCATTGGCGGTAGCGGGGTTGGATGATTTCAGCCGCTACCCCAGGCCAGAGTTCCGACCCCATGGCGCTGATGAACACCGGTATGGCCAGCAGAACGCCTACCCAGAAGCGCCTCGTCATGTCGTCCAGTTCGCTGGTGTCTTCTTCGACATCCACCGAATATGGCTCCAGCGCCATGCCGCATTTCGGGCAGTTGCCGGGGTGATCCTGCACGATCTCCGGATGCATCGGGCAGGTGTAGGCTACCCCGGAATCCGTCCTGGCCTGTTCTTTATCGTGGTTTTCATGTTTGGAATCGTTCGTGGACGGTTTGAGGTACTTTCCGGGGTCAGCGGAGAACTTTTTCAAACATCCACTGCTACAGAAATAGTATTCCTCGCCTTCGTGCGTGAAGCGGTGTTCGCTGTCGGAAGTTACCTTCATACCGCATACCGGATCGGTCATCGCGGCGTTATCGTGTTGGTGATGGCATTCGTGGTTCATATTCAGTTCTTTTCCGTGCAGGTTTTACGAAGAGAGCCCGGGAAGTGAGGGTTAACAGCCGCTATTTCCTGGGAATCTTCAGTGGCGGAAGATTCGATGAGGTGGCAAACGGAATGACCGTCCGGGATTCCGTCCGGTTGTTCAGACCAAGCTTCCAGGGCCTGTTCCATGCGCAACTGCAGCGCCATTAACTCTTCCAGTCGCTGCCGGTTTTCCTCTA
>DATCZY010000323.1:0-2422 GCA_036525655.1 Lysobacterales bacterium
AGCGTCAGCCTCCTGGCAGGTGACGACAAGACCTGTACCATCACCAATGTACGGCGTCCGACCCTGACCGTGATCAAGGCCTGTGATCCGGTCGATGACAACGGCCTGTTCAACCTGCTGATCGACGGTTCTGGTTCGACCGACACCGCCTGCGGCGGTCAATATGGACCGGAATTTGTCAGCATTGGTGCGCATGTGGTCAGTGAAACCGCCGGTGCGGGTACCGACCTTAGCGCTTACTTCGCGCCGGTCATCACCGGTGATTGCGCCGCCGACGGCAGCGTGACGCTGGCAGCAGGTGAGCACAAGACCTGCACGATCACCAACACGCGGCGTCCGACCAACTATGAAACTGCTTATGCCATGGGCCTGGATAATACCTGCTTCGATGAACTCGGCGCCAACAATTGGGGCTGGGTGAACGGAAACGGGGCAGCGTCCATCGTACCGGGCTCCTACACATCATGGCCTGTCTGGGCCGGCGCCGCACAATGTGACACCGGCAACGGCACCTTAGTTGGTACGGTCGATGTTTTATACGATGGCACGGACGTGTTTGTAACCTGGAATATCTACCCACAATATGTGCTGGATGCCACGCATGTTTACGCTGGATACTACCAGGTACCGCCGGGCGGGTTTGCACCTGGGCAATATGCGATTTATGGTCCGTTCAACAACGACGCAATCTACATCATTGCTCATGCAATCGTTGGAGTTACACAATAACCGCTGAGCCAGTCTCGGCTTAACCAAAAGGAGCAGGAGCGCTTGTCTTCGGACAAGCGCTCCTTTGCTTTGTATGGCATCAGCAAAGCGTCCGTTTGGTGGCTGTGTCTGAAAAGCAAGCACTGATAGATGAGGCGCTTGAACTCAACGGTATCCTGGATGACTACAACAACAGTGTCATTATGGATTGTTCTGTTACCCCGTAACGAACATTCATAATCAACCCGAGCGGCGGGCTTCTGCCCGCCGCTTTTTTCATAGGGTGAAACACGCGGCGCTCAAGTAGCAAAAGCCACACCGGCGGCAGGATTGCCAGGCAGGTACAACAAACGCCTGTTAATGAAACTCAGGACTTCTTCAATCGCGCAATCGCGGCCTTTTCCTGTTCCTCGCTAGGCCAGCGGCGTGGCTTGCTGCGGCGCTCGGCATCCTGCGACTGCCACCATTGCAGGGTGTCATTCGCCGTGTCAGCCAGCGAGCGATAGTTGAGACCGGCGTCCATTGAGGCTGAGTTTTCGAAATGTATGGCGCTGTCTTGAACCGGCATCATCGGCATGTCGATATCCAGTTCTGACAGCAATGCCGGGTCGGGCCAGAAAAAATTGACCGGTTCCGCTGTCAGCGCTCTGAGACCCCACATCAGACCCGAACGGCTGACCGGCGAGGCCGGCCCGGCCGCGTTGAAGATACCGGCTGTGTTATTTTCCGCCAGTGTGATGATCCATGGACACAAATCCCTGGCGTCGACCCACTGGGCTTCGTTGTCCGGCTGGCCCGGCGCCAGCACGTCGCCACCGCGGTGGACCCGGTCAACGTAATAGGTGAAGCGGTCGGTGTGATCGCCCGGTCCAACGACATAGGTTGGACGTACGATCGTACAGGCATCCTTCAGGCTGCTGCTGACGATTCGGTCGCACGCGGCCTTCAAAGGTCCATAAGTTTCGCCGTTCACCTCCTCGATCGACGGGTCTTCGAGGTCAGCCAGTTTTGCCGTTTCAGGAAAAACGCTCGATGCCTCGAAATCGTAGACCGCCACGGTCGAAATGTAGATGTAACGACGGCAGCGGTCCTTCAGCAGTTCGACGCTGGCGCGTACATGCCGGGGTACATAACCGGAGTTGTCGACCACCACGTCCCAAGTCCGATCCCCCTGCAGGGCGGAAAGCCCGTCGTCTTTATCGGGGTCGCGGTCGCCGATCAGCTCCTCGACGGCATCACCGTACATGCCGGTGTTTGATCCGCGGTTGAACATGGTTACCTGGTGGCCCCTCGCAAGTGCGTAGTTGATCTGGTGTGGCCCGAGAAAGCCGGTTCCTCCGAGAAAAAGTATTTTGAGCGGCCGGGGTGAGGCGGTAACAGCAGCCAGACCGCTTGCCGATAATGCAAGTGCGCCAGCCGAGATGGCCAGGAATTCTCTTCTTGTTGTTGTCATATACGGTTATCTCCGTGCTGGTTATTCAGTTTAACGAGGGGCATTTTATACAAGAAATATGAACCCACGTCGCGGATGCTGTTACGTTGGGCGATAGAAATACACCCACAAACGCCTTCGCTTTTACCTGTTCCGATCGAGAAGGACAGGAATACTCCCTGTTGGCAGACTCAGGAAAACACATTTTTCCCTTTTGTGGTTGACGGCGCAAACGAAATTCAAGATTGAAATCCAGCAAATAAAAACTGTTGACCCTTAACG
>DATCZY010000324.1:0-2701 GCA_036525655.1 Lysobacterales bacterium
ATCCAACCGAGGCTCCCAGGTTTGCAAGTGACATGTAGATGGCAAACTGGGTAGCCGAATTACTGTTGGAGCACACGGCCATGGCCAGCGCGATAATGCAGACCATCACCACCGGCGACATCAACACCCAGATCGACAACATCACCCTGATGTAGAACGTGTCCTGCCACAGGCCCTGTGTCTGCGCGATGAGTAGCGCGTGCAGCCCGACCAGCATTATCGTTATGATGAGTATTCGCTTTGCGCCAATGCGATCGATCAATGGACCCATCATCAGGGCGACAACGGCACCGATCAGCCCCATCATGGCGACCAGCTGCGACCACTGCTGCGTGGTGTAGCCAAAGAGTTTCACCGCCGCGATCGGCATCAGGGCATGACCAAAACCGGAGATCAGACCGTCAAAAAACATGATGAGCATGACGACAATGCTGGTGCGCGTCCACAGCACCTTGTTGACGCCGCTGAACACCGACTTGAATGAACCGGACGGCTGGCTATCCGCGGTCGCCTTGCCAGCACTCCAGGGCAGCTTGCGTTCACCTTCGCGCTCCCGCACGGTTACGAAAGCAAGAAATATGAACGCGGACACCGTGGCAGCCATGATGGCCGTGACCTGCATGCCGAAACTCATCAGCACGAAACCCGACACCGCCGAGGTCACGCCCCAACCGATCGCCTTGCCGAAACTCATGAACGCATTGAGGCGGCCCTGGTCGCGGACCGGTGTGAGGTCAATCGACATGCCGTCGACCGCGACATCCTGGGTGGCTGCAAAACTGTTGATCAGCACACCTATCAGCATTAACAGGGCCATCTGTTCGGCAGGATTGTTGATCAGCATCAGCGCCAGCAACGACAGCGACAGCCCCAATTGCGCACCCAGCACCCAAGGCCGGCGCTTGCCCATCGGCAGAAACTGGTAGCGGTCCATTAGCGGGCCGGTCACCAGCTTGAATGCCCAGGGCAGAATAATCACGGCGAGATAAGAGGCGATATCCGCAGCACCGACACCCTGACTTGCGAGCCAGGCGGGTATCGTGATGTTCAGCAGACCGTAGGGGATACCCTGTGCGAAGTACATCATGGTACCGGTCGCGTAACGAATTCGGGGGCTATCGAGGAGGACCAGGTTCATTGTCATTTTTATTCTCTTTATCAGTGAACGGAATCGGACCCGTTTAGCGAGTCCAATTCCTTTTATTCTAGTCGAGAAAAAACAAAAAGTTTCAGGTCCATTTACCTGAACCTTTAAGAAAGTTAAAAAAGGCCTTGCATCACACGTCATCGCCCAGGTTGTTTACGAAGAACGTCGTGATTGTCCGGGATCAAGGAAACCGCATATTTTCTTTGTTATTCTCATCCCATGAGCAGAGCGTTACGCCAAGGTGAAAAGGCGCTGGCAGCGGCCACCAGCTACGCCGAGTGGTACGCGGCGGCGCTCGAACTGGACCGGCTCGAGGGAAAGGACAAATGGCGCTGGCAGCTCGAGTCGGAAGACTACGACTACCGCCTGCTGGCTTCACGCGTTACCGTGTTGAAAAAGTTGCGCCGCAAGCAGGACGTCGACCGCATGATTTTTCGCCTGCGCGAAGAGTTGCACGGCAACCTCGGCAACATGGCCAATCCGGCGCTGTACCAGCATGCCCGCAGCGGCACCAAGAAACTGATCAACGAATACCTGGATGAGGTCTGCACCAGTCTCAAGCTCCTCTGTGACAGTGATATCGAGTCGCTCCCGCCAATGCGCAAACGGCGTTTTCTGAAACGTGCGGCGCGCAGTTTCGGGCGTTCCTGCCTGTTGCTGAGCGGCGGCGCATCGCAGGGGCTGTTCCACCTCGGCGTGATCAAGGAACTGGAAGCCGAAGGCATCATGCCACGCGTCATCACCGGCTCGAGCGCCGGCGCCGTCATCGCCGGCATCATCGCCACGCATACCGATGCAGAACTCGAAGAATTGCTGGTGCCCAGCCGGATGGAATTCGAATGGTGCCGCATGTTCGGTATCACCGACATGATCAAGGGTTCCGGGGTGCTGGACCAGTCGCTGCTGAAGAAATCGATCGACCGCAATATCCCGGAAATGACCTTCCTCGAGGCCTATGCTTACAGCAACCGCATCCTCAATATCACCGTATCTCCGGCCGATCCCAACCAGTACCCGCGGCTGCTCAACTACCTGACCGCGCCGAATGTCCTGATCGGCAGGGCCGTTCTTGCCTCGGCCGCCATCCCCGGCCTGTTTCCGCCGGTGCAATTGCGCGCCAAGAACTTTGCCGGCAAGTCGGTGGCCTATATGCCCAGGAGCCGCTGGATCGATGGCTCGGTGCACGAGGATATTCCAAAAGAACGGGTCAACCGGCTGCACAACGTGAACCACTACATCGTCAGCCAGACGAATCCACACGTGGTGCCTTTCCTGAGCGAAAACCTCGACGAAAAGGGCCTGTTGCCCTTCATCCAGGACGTGGTCATCAAGGGGCCGATGATGCAGGTCGAACACTTCCTGGAGGTGGTTCACCAGCACTTCGAATTGCCGGGCTTGAGCCCCATCATCAAGAAAGCGCACGCGATGGCGCGGCAGACCTACAGTGGAGATATCACCATTTATCCGGACCGGCACCTGATGAACCTGGGCAAGACGTTTTCCAATTTCGGGTCGGCGGAAATCGAAAAGATACTCTGGGAAGGCCGTCGCGCC
>DATCZY010000325.1:0-7785 GCA_036525655.1 Lysobacterales bacterium
ATAAAGCTGGAGCGTGCCGGACTGGGTGCGGTGCCTGGCGTGCGTTCACCCGTCAGGCTGCGCAATTGCACACCGCACGAATCCACCGCTCCGCCTGTGCTGGGTGACTCAACCGAGGCGGTTTTGCGGGAAATCGGTCTCGATGAAGATGACATCAAAACACTGCTCGACGAGGGTGTTGTTGCCAAACCTGCTTAATCGGTGATACACACGGCTGATTATTTGCTTTCTTTCCACAACAGTACGGCGATCGCCAGGGGTACTAAGACGCCGCCGGCGCTCACCCATTGCGGAACACTCCATTCACCCACGCTGACATCGATTGCGTAAATGATTCGCAGGAGGTGGGCGATGGCGACAAGCGTTAAAAGCAGGATGGCGAGTATTGAACCCATTTTCATCTTGGTGGCCTTTAAAATCGGGTTACTAAAAGATTAGTCCAGTTTTGGGCCATAAAAAAGCCCGGATTGAACCGGGCTTTTGGGTCTGGTCAGGGCTTGATATACGCCCTTGGCATGTCCGGGTTCTCAGGCAGGTAACGATCCCTCAGTTTTGTCTGGCGTGATTCCATCGGTATCAGCTTGCCGTTGATAATGACAATCTCAGCGGCGCTGGTGACTTCCAGCGGATCACCACTCCAGAGCACCACGTTGGCTGGCTTGCCTGCCTGCACGGTGCCCTGTTGATCAGCGACACCGAATATCCTGGCCGGGTTGATGGTCAATGCAGCAATGCCGGCCTCGTGGGATAGACCGTAGGCAACAGCACTGCCCGCCATTTGTCTTTGCTTGCGGGCATTATGTGTCTCGCCGCCACTGATGGCGACCGTCACACCGGCTGCTTCCAGTATTGCGGCGTTATCCAGACGTGAGCCGAGGCTGTCGAAATTGGTTGGCAGATTGGCGAGCGGATCGAGTAACACCGGCACCTTTGCAGCAGCCAGTTGGCCGGCAACCATCCAGGCTTCCCTGCCGCCGGAAATGACGAGGTCCATACCGTATTGGTTGGCAAAGCGGATCGTCTCGAGGATGTCGCTGGCGCGGTCGACATTGAAGACCACCTTGCCACCGTTTGCGTAGGCGGACAGAGTGCCGCGTCCTGCCCGTGTCAGCAGTGCGGTCTCGGTCGATGTCGGCGGGATGTCGGCTTCTTGCATGGCCTGGTTCAGCAGCATCCACTGCGCGGCGCGCGAACCGCCACTCAGGCTGCTGGCGTTGCGGCCCACGGAGATAAACAAAACAGGTTGGCCGAAAAAGCTCTCGTAACCGCCATCAAGCGTGACCAGGCGTCCCTGGCCGCCAAATATTGACCCCTCGGTGTCAGCACCCAACAGCGTGAAGCTGAAACCCTCGATCCGGGTGACCGGGACCAGGCTGGAGTTCGGGTTATAGGCCGGTACGACATCGAACTCGGGGCGCATTTCCTGCAACGCCAGGCCGGTGTCGGAAGACTCCTCCACCGCCGAAACCTCATTGATACCAATACCGGTTATGCCTGCAAAGAAACCCGGTGTCAGCGGTTTGCCTTCGGCGTTGAAGACCAGGACCCCATCCTGGGGAACCGGTAAATCTTTTCCGATGCCCTGGATCTTGCCATCGGAAATGAAAACATCGGCGTTTTCCAGGACACCGTCGGCGGTCATCGTATGGATGCTGGCGCCACGGATCATGATGGCGTCCGCCTGTGCGGTCACCGATAAAGTCGCCAGGCAGGTGATCAACAGTACTTTTAATGCGTTCATTTCGTCACCTCCAGCAGTTGACCCAGTTCGAAGTCGGAAACCGGTTGCAGGGCCGGGTTTTCACGGTCATACACCAGTGCGCCGTCGATATAGACGTGGTCGGCCTTGGCATACACGCTGAACGGATTGCCGTTCCAGAGAACCACGTCGGCCATCTTTCCGGCTTCCAGCGAGCCGGTGTATCGATCGATCCCCAGCGATTTGGCGGCATTGGAGGTGATCCAGCCAATGGCGTGTTCCGGCGCAATATTCATACCCGCACGGTTGCCTGCGCCCATGGCCTTGGCGGCCTCCTGGTTGAGACGCTGGATGCCTTCGGCATCGTCCGAATGCACGATGGCGCAACTGCCCTTTGGCCGGTCCACCAGCGCGATGTTTTCCTGGATGCCGTCGTAGGCTTCCATTTTGAAGCCCCACCAGTCTGCCCATAAAGCTCCGCAAACACCTTTTTCGGCCAGCGTGTCTGCGATCTTGTAGGCCTCCACACCGTGGTGAAAAGTACCGACCTTGTAATCAAATTCGTCCGCCATATCCAGGATGGTCAACATTTCGTCGGCGCGGTAGCAATGCATGTGTATGATGATTTCCCCCTTTAACACGCCGGCCAGTGTTTCCAGTCTCAGGTCGCGCTTGGGTGCCTGTGCATCTTCTTTTTTATCAGCACGCTTTTTCTCGTAGGCCGCCCAGTCGTCGATGTACTTCTGCGCATCGATCCACTGTGCACGGTAGGAAGCCATGTTACCCATGCGGGTCGATGGCAGCTGCTTGCGTTCGCCATAAACCCGCTTGGGGTTTTCACCACAGGCCATTTTCAAGCCGTAGGGCGCACCGGGAAACTTCATGCCCTGGTAACTGTTGCTATAGACGTTTTTGAGGGTCACGCCACGGCCGCCGACCAGGTTGCCCGAGCCGGGCAGGACCTGCAGCGAGGTAATGCCGCCGGCAAGCGCACGCGAAAAACCCGGGTCCTGCGGCCAGACGCTGTGTTCGGCCCAGACGTTCGGGGTTGCCGGATCGGTCATTTCATTGCCGTCCGAGTGGGCTTTGACACCGGGGCTGGCATACACACCGAGGTGCGAATGCACGTCGATCAGACCGGGCGTCACCCAGCGTCCGCCGGCATCAACGGTGGTCACACCGTCCGGCGCCTTGCCACGGCCGACAAAGACGATTTTTCCGCCTGATATCAACAGGCTGGCGTCATCCACCCGCTCGCCGGTACCGGTCAGGATGGTGGCGTGGGTGATCAGCGTGGGTTGCGACGGTAGCGGTGCGTAGGTCGATGGATAGTCTTCGGCCCACGTATTGCCGATGGATAATGCCATCAGCGCCGGCAGCAGGGCCAGCAGGATTTTATAGCGCATGAAGGTTCCTTCAAAGGAGGTAAAACGACATGTTAACAAACGGCCGGAAAATTGCACGTGCAAAACTCGAAGTCCGGCTACGCAGCGCAATATTTGGCGGTGTAGCGGTGTAAATGTAGCGCGCTTGCCGGTATCATCCACACGCAATGAACGAAAGCACACAAGAGCAGATGCCCGCGATACCCGGCGACCTGGAGCAGTGGATAGAATCCAGCCTGGCGTCGGGGTCTAATATCCTCGCGACTTCCAACCAGGGCATCGTGCTCTTATTCGAAGGTGACGGTCTGAAACTGGTGATTAAATCCGCCATGGGCCGTGGCCCGCTGCGCAAGGCGCGGCAGGCGACGCTCGAGCGCGAATACGCGGCTTACCAGCGTTTAAAGGGTGTTGAGGGCGTGCCGGCCTGCTACGGTTTGCTCGCGCAACGTTACCTGCTGATGGAGTTTATCGACGGCACCGCCTATCGCGAAGCGACCTGGGAGGACCGTGATAAATGGTTTGCCGGGCTGCTGGAAGTTATCCGTGCGTTTCATGCGCGTGGAGTCAGCCACGGCGATTTGAAATCCAAGACCAATATGATCGTGGGTGTGGATCAAAAACCCTACATCATCGATTTTGGCACCACGTTTATACACAAGGACGGTTTTCATCCGGTCAATAACCAGCTGTTCGAGTATGGCAAACGCCTGGATATCAACGCCTGGGTCAAGCACAAGTATCACGGTCGCTACAAGAACGCCTCCGAAGAGGACCGTCAATTGCTCAACTATTCAAAACTCGAATACGTCGTCAGGAAACTGCGCGGCAGACCCATGCATTAACACAGGGCGTCGCGCGTTACGCCCCGTCATCGTTGACGGTATTCCCTCGCAAGGATTTCCAGACCCTCGGCAATACTGATATCAGCGCTGTACCCGAGGTCCCTTTTGGCCGCCGAGATGTCATACCAGTGCGCGGTCGAGAGGTGCTCGGCTGACCAGCGTGTCAGCGGTGGTTCGGATTTTAATCCGAACAACTTCCAGCCGGCCTCGAGCAGCGTTCCCGCAGTGATCGCAATCCGCGGTGAAATCGCCTGAATATCGACCGTGACACCTGCAGCCTCCAACAGACCGCCAATGATCCGCGCTTGCGTCACGGGTTCGTCATTGGATATGAAATAGGTTTTGCCGCCAACGGTTTCCGGCCGGGTTTCGAGTTTATCCAGCGCCAGCAAATGGGCCCGTGCGGCATTGTCGATATACACGGAGTCGATCAGTTTATCCGGGCCGGGCAGTCTCAGTTTGCCGCCTTTGGCCCGCTCGATCAGCTTGGGCAGCAGATGGTTGTCACCCGGGCCCCAGATGAGGTGGGGTCTTAAAGAAACCGTGTGCAAATCCGCGCTATTGGCCGCCATGACCATTTGTTCGGAGCGTGCCTTGGTCTCCGGGTAGGGCGAACTGTAGGTTTCGGGGTAGGGCAGTGATTCATCACCACCCTCGATGTCGACATCGCCGTGCGTGACGCTCGGTGAGCTGGTAAACACCAGTTTGCGCACGCCATGGTTGCGACAGGCATCCAGCACGTTCTGCGTGCCGCTGACGTTGGCCGCAAAATACTCGTCATAATTCACCGACAGGCCCGCCTTGGCGGCCGTATGGATGACCGCATCAACCCCCCGCATCGTTGCATTCAGCAATTCGGTGTCGTTGATGTCTCCGCGCACGACGCTTATGCCCAGCTTCGCGAGTTCGTCGGCGGCGCTGCGCTGATAAGCGATGACCTGGTCGCCGTGGGCGAGCAACAGCCGGCAGATCGCACTGCCCAGGAAACCGCCGCCACCCGTTACCAGGACTTTCATGCCAGCTGCTTTGCAGCCCAGACGGCGAGCTTTTCCCGCCCGATCTTGGCGTTGTGGCGAATATCGACGGGGAAGGACTTGTGAAACAGAATCTGACTGATCGATTTTGAGATCGCATGACCTGCCCCGATTTGCAGCAGGTCGGTGTGGATGCGGTGGCGGCGGGTGGCATCGGGTTTGTGCAGGGGTTCGACGCACAGCACCGGGGTTTGGCTACCGGCATCGCCGATACCGACCAGCGCGGTACGGGCCACTTCGGGATGTACGTTGAATATGGCTTCCACCTGGTCAGCGTACAGGCACTCGTTTTCATTGACCACCCGCTGCGATTTGCGCCCGCAGTACCACAAGCGACCCTCGGTATCCAGGTAGCCCACGTCGCCCATGCGGTGCCAGATTCTGCCTTCGCGGTCGCTGATCTTGGCCAGCCGGGTCTGCTCGGGTTTTTGCCAGTAAGCGTCCGTCGATGTCGGGCCGTGTACCACGATTTCACCGCTGATGCCGACGGGCAATTGCACGCTGTTTTCGAGAAACTCCACGGCACGGTCGCTTACCGCGATGATCTTGACGCGGTTTGGTTCAACCGGGCGGCCGACACAGGTGCCTTCACCGATCGCGGTGCGTAGTTCGACCTCATCGTTGAGCTCGGTGCCTGAGACGCTGGCGACCGGCAGGCACTCGGTTGCGCCGTAGGGCGTGAATACCTCGGCGCCGTCGGGGAGGGCTTTTTGCAGGCGGCGGATGGTGGCTACCGGCATGGCGGCGCCGGCCGAGATGATTCGCCGTACTGTTGGTATGCCGATGTTGTTTGCTTCGGTATGTCGGCCCAGCACGTTCAACAATGCCGGTGAACCGAAAATATTGCTGACACCAAAACGTTCGATCGTCTGTATCAACAGGCGTGGGTCGGCTTTTGCGGGCCGGGTCGGGTCCATGTAGGGGACAACGGTGGTCATGCCCATGGCCGGGTCAAACAGTGCAAACGGCGGAAACGTGGGCAGATCCACTTCACCCGGACGGATGTCAAAAGCGGATTTCAGCATCTCGACCTGGGCGATGAAATGCCGGTGCTTGTAAACCACACCCTTTGGAATACCAGTACTGCCCGAGGTGAACAAAAGCGCCGCCATTTCGTCGGCGCGGGTATTGGCCAGCACGCTACCCGAAGACTTTTGTCCCAGTCTGCGTAACTGCTTTGTGCTCAGGCCACCCCAACCCAGTTTCGGGCCCGCCGTAACCAGTTTTACACCTGGCGCCCAGCCCAGCAGTCCACGTGCAAGTTGGGCCCTGGTGACACCTATGAAAGCCTCTGGTTGCGCCTCCGCCAGGCAGGTTTTCAGCGGTTTGATACCGATACCGGGATCGATCAGCACCGGCACTGCGCCCGCCTTGAAAAGTGCAAAGAACATGGCGAAGAAGTCGAGACCGGGTGTCAGCATCAGCGCGCTGCGGATACCACGACCGATACCGTATTCGGTCAGCCCGCGCGCGTATTCATCGGATAATTCATTCAGCGCCGAATAGGTCGCCGATTCATAGGTTATGCGACTGCCACGCTTGCCGACCGGATAGTGAATGGCGACATTCTGGCCCTGTTGCCCGGCCTGCTGGATCAATGCCGAAGCAATGTTGCAGGTTTCAGTGCTGTTCGGGTCGGTGCTCATTCTTATCCATGAACTCAGAGACGGCCCGGATCAGGTCCGCTCCGCCATCCTCAAAAATGTAATGACCGCAATCGGGGTATTCGAGTACTTCAGCTTGTGGGAATACTCGCTTCCACTGCTTCAGAAAATGCCGGTCAAAAACGAAATCCTTTTCACCCCAGGCTATCAGGCAGGGTTTGCCGGTGAATTGCGGCAGACGTGATTCGGTCATCTGCACGATGCTGTAACCCGGGTCTTCGGGTCTCAGCGGGATATCCTGCACGAAACGCAGGGTTGCAATGCGGTTGTGCCACGAATCATACGGACCGGTATAGGCCTTGCGAACCTCTGCACTGACGGGTTTCTTGAACGCGACGCGCGCAGCGATGCCGGAAAATGCGTTCAGCCCTTGCACCAGCAAGGCGCCTATTTTGGTATTGCGTACGAGCCACAGGGCGGCGGGGAGTTTTTTCTCCGCCGGCAACGGGAACGCTGCGGTGTTGCCGATGATCATGTTGCCGATCTGCCCGGGTCGTTCAACCGCCCAGCCAAAGCCGATCATGCCACCCCAGTCGTGCACGATAAGGTGGACTTTCGATTCGGGCTGGATGTGATCCATCAGGGCACGGAGATCGGAGATTCTGCGTTCGAGCGTATAAGGGTACTGGCTGTCGCCGGGTTTGTCCGACAAGCCGCAGCCGATGTGATCGGGGACGATACAGCGGTAACGGTCACGCAAGGCGATGACCAGGTTACGGTAGTAGAACGACCAGGTCGGATTGCCGTGGACCATCAAAACGACCGGTGCATCACGCGGACCTTCGTCGAGGTAGTGCATGCGCTGGCCGGAGATTTCCAGCCATCTTGACTGGAACGGGTAGAGATTTTCAGGTGGCTGATACACGTGGTATCGCCCGTTCAGCGGGATGCACCCGAATAGCGGTTTCGAATCATTGTCACCAGACAATTTCTGCCATTGAGCAATTCAGACCCGATCCGATACCAAGCAGTGCGATACGGTCGCCGCGTTTGACTCTGCCCATGGCAACGGCTTTCGCCAGCGCGATGGGAACCGCCGCCGGGCCGATATTGCCGAGTTCGGGGTAGATGCGATGAATTTTTTCCGGGTCAAGCCCCAATACCTTCATCAGCGAATCGGTATGCGCCTTGCTGACCTGGTGAATAATGAACTGATCGAGT
>DATCZY010000326.1:0-2014 GCA_036525655.1 Lysobacterales bacterium
GAGTCCTGAAGTAAGGTGCTGCACCCCGCTGGCGACCCGGCAAAGCAATTGTGAAATTTATAAACAACCGCAGTGCTAAACTCACAAAATCGCACCGCCATAGGCAGCCGGTTCTCTATCCCGGCGGGGTGACGTACGGCACACCCTGCTGCTTGGCCCATTGGTTGATGACGTCGATATAGTCGGTCTTGATCGCCTGCATGTCCGCTTGGCGCTGCGCCCATTCGGCTTTCAGGTCTTCGAGACGCAACAGCGCGCCGCCGGTCACGGGTGCGCCGGTGTCGTCGATCACGTCCATCAGGTAACGGAGTTGTCCGGCCAGCTTGGTTTCCCAGGCGTCTTCGTCCTCGTAGGTCTGGTGCTTGACCTGGATGATCTCACCATCCCAGGCGCTGATCTTTTCGATTGCGCTTGCGCCGGCGGATTGCAGGGTCTTGTCACCGGGGTATTCCGCCATCAGGTCCTTGATCTGCTGTTGCGCACGGCGCAACTCTTCCAGACCCGTGAGGCTGGCATTGACGAGGTTTCCGACTTCGGTCAGGGTTTCCGACCAGAATAGGATTTCTGCGTCCGAGGCTTTGAACCGGGGATCCATTTTTACCTCGAAGGGCACCGTCTGCGAATCTTTGCCGACCGTAATACGGGCGGTGTAGTTGCCCGGTGCGACACGCGGACCATCGAAGCCGGCGAACAGGGTGATGCCCGTTGTGCATTTCAACCCCTGGCGCTTGAGGTCCCAGTTCCATTTATTCAGGCCTTTTTTAGCCTCGGGATAGGTCAGTTCGAATGGCAGCCGGGGATCCATGTTGCTGATTTTACAGCGCTCGAAGTCACCTTCCTTACCCGCGTAACTACGCACTGTGTTGCCTGCCTGGTCGGTAATGTCAATGCTGACCGGTGCTTCACTTTCGGCTTTGAGGTGATAGTACAAAGTTACACCACTATCCGGGTTGGCGGCTTCAAACGGACCTGCGCTGCCGCTACCGGGGCTCAACATGGCCGCTTCAGGGGTGAATACGTGCAACGCCTTGTCGGAAAAGTCATCTTTAGCCTGGCGCACGACAAACAGGTCATCCAGCACCCAGAACCCCCTGCCCTGCGTTGCCGCGACCAGTTTGTCATGGCGCAGTGAAAGATCGGTGATGGGTACCGGCGGCAGGTTGAGCTCGAGCGACTCCCAGTTACCACCGTCGTCGTAGGAAACAAACATACCCAGTTCGGTCCCCGCGTATAACAGGCCGCGTTGTGCCGGATCTTCACGCACCACGCGCACGAAAGCGTTCTCAGGCAGTCCTGCATCGATACGCGTCCAGCGTTTGCCGTAATCGGTGGTCTTGTAAATATACGGTTTGAAATCGTTGAGCTTGTAGGCGGTGACGGCAAGATAGGCCGTGGCCTTGTCGTGCGGGCTGATTTCAATCGCGTTGATCATGGCCTCGCCGGTATGCTTCGGCGACACGTCCACCCACTCGGAACTGCCTTCGCGCTTGATGTGCACCAGGCCGTCGTCGCTGCCAACCCAGATCAGGCCTTTTTCATGGGGTGATTCCACGATATAGAAAATCGTGTTGTAGAACTCGGCGCCCACGTTCTCCGGGGTCAGCGGTCCACCGTTGCGCCCCTGCTTGTCCGGATCATTGCGCGTCAGGTCGGGGCTGAACTCGGTCCAGGTTGCACCGCGGTCGTCACTGCGCAGCACCATCTGCGTGCCGTAGTAAATGATGGAAGGGTCAAAGGGCGAAACCGCGACCGGTGCGTTCCAGTTGGTACGGTACTTCAGATCGCGGGAATCTTTACCGTAGACCTGTTCGGGAAACGGGATAATGGCGCGGACCAGCTTGGTCGTATGGTTGTATTCCGTCAATGTGCCGTTGATGGTAGTGGCGTAAACCAGGTTCGGGTTGTCCGGATCGAAGGCAATATGGGCGCTCTCACCCCCGCCCACATCGTAGTAATCCTCGACGCCGATACCGCCGTAATCACTCTCGCTTGCGATCGCGACGGTGGTGTTGTC
>DATCZY010000327.1:0-3392 GCA_036525655.1 Lysobacterales bacterium
GATGGATATTTGCGCTTGTATGCGCAACGGCAGCCCGCCGGGGATGATCGCAAGCTGTGGATGACGCCTTCACTGTTGTTGCAAAAAATTCCGGCGCCGGCCTTTATCGCCGAGGTGGAGTTAGATATCCCCGAAAACGCACCCGATATGAGCACAGGCCTGGTGATGTTCGGTGAAGACTACGCCTGGATCGGCTTGCGGCATGATGCGGGTAGTGGGGAAACTCTGTTGGGCTATGCCAGTTGCCGCGACGCGCGCAGCGCTTGTGATGAAAATTTCAAAACGGAAAAGGTGTTTAACGCCAATACCCTGACCTTGCGAATGACGATGGCGGAAGGCGGCAGCACCGTGTTCGGTTACCTGTCCTGCATTGTTCTCTGAATCCGGCCAGCCAGCTCGATCGCTTCTTTTGTTACGCGCTTGGTATCGATGGTCAGCATTTTCCTGTCTTGCATCAGTAGTTTTCCATCGACCACCACGCTGGCGACATCCTGCTCGTCGGCAACATAAACGAGGTGTGAAATCACATCGTACGTGGGTATGAAGTGCACATCATCGAATGACACCTGGATGAGGTCGGCACGCTTACCGGGTTCCAGTGAACCTGTGCTGTCTCCCAGACCGATGGCTTCGGCGCCGCCGCGGGTGGCCATGGTCAGGACGGTGTTTGCGGGCATGACTTCCGGATCCATCCGGCTGACTTTTTGCAAAAAGGCGGCGAGACGCATCTCCTCCCACATATCCAGGTCATTGTTGCTCGCGGCGCCATCCGTACCCAGCCCGACGCGGATGCCGGCTTCGAGCATTTTGGCCACCGGTGATACACCGGCGGCTGTTTTCATATTCGATGTCGGATTGTGAATGACGCCCACCTTGCGTTTGGCCAGGATCGGAATCTCCGCGTCGGTGGGCCACACGACATGCGCGCCGATGGTCGGCACGTCGAGCAGACCTATCGAGTCAAACAATTCGATGCTGGTTTTGCCGTAGTGGGTTTTTGAGTACTCCACTTCATACATTGACTCTGACATGTGGATGGCGATACCCACACCCGCGTTGATGGCCGCTTCTCGAGTCGCGCGCAATTGTTCGGTATCCAGGGTGTAATTGGCGTGGGGGCCAAAAATGGGTGTGATACGGGAATTCCGCCCTTTCCAGCGCTGGATGAAAGCCAGACCCTTGTTGATCGAGTCCGATGCGCTGACAGCATCCGGGCTGGGCCGATCGATCACGGTGGCCGATACCAGTGCCCGCATCCCGCAGGATTCGACCACTTCGGCGATCACGTCGGGGTAGTAATACATGTCAACGAAGGTGGTCGTGCCGCCGCGGATCATTTCCCAGCAAGCCAGTTGAGTGCCGATACGTACGAATTCGGCGTCGACGAATTCGACCTCCGCGGGAAAAATATATTTCGTCAGCCACTCCAGCAGCGCCATGTCTTCCGCCATGCCTCGCAGTAGGGTCATCGCTGCGTGCGAATGTCCGTTGACCAGACCCGGCATGACGATCCTGTTGTCGCCCTCAAGGACCTTGTCCGACTGGTATGCGGAGAGTATTTCGCCGGCAGGTCCGATCGCGACAATCAGGCCCTGGTCGACCACCACGGCGGCGTCCTGGTAAACGCTGCCAGCCGCGTCCATGCTGATGACATGGTCGCCCTTGATAATCAGGTCGACCTGCTGCCTGGAGGGGGCGCCTTGAGCCGGCGGTTCCTGCGCTGAAGTTTTACCGGTCTGCAGCAACAGGCACAGGCTGGTCAGGAGCACCAAAGCGCCGTGGAGGCTTGGACTTGTTTTCATTTTTAAATCATCCTCTTGTCAATACCGGGTGAACCAGACGGCGGTCCAAACACCGCGGATGCGAGACCCGGTTCGCGGATAACAGCATGTAATGTCGCTATTGCATCAGCAGCATAAACGCGCAGCGCTGCGGAGGTCGGGCATTTTAGATGCGGGCTTGGGGTTCATCAATACAAAGGGTATCCGTGGCTGGGGCCTACCCCGCCTTGCGCTCATCCAGAAGCTCGTCGAGATCATCGAGTACCCGGGTCAGGCTGCGTGCAAGCGGCGCGTGGCTGGAGCGCCCTTCGCAGATGCTGTCTGCAAGCGTGCGATGCGGGTTGCCGAGCAAGTCCATGTTGAGGGACATGCCACGTTTTTCCAGCACCTGGTTTAACTCCTTGTGCCGGGCCAGCAGGTCCTTGCGGGTGACCTGGTAGGAATGCTCGCATAAAGCGTTGCGGCTTCGGTAGCTGAAGATGTTGGTAAAGAATATTTTTTCATCCTTGCGATGTGGTTCCAATAGCAGGAGATCGGCAGAGGCGTGGCTGCTGTAGTATTTCTTGAAACCGGCCTCCATGCGTGACTGGATCAGCGCGCGAAAGGTCTGCGACAGTATCAGTGGCAAACCGCCGCGGGTCAGCCTCTGGTCTGAAGCTTCGGCGTTGAGGCCTTTTTCACCTGAGTCGAAGGGTACCAGCGGGTTGACGCCGATCAGCAGGTCCACACCCTCGTCCAGCGCGGCCGATGCATGCAGGGTGCGGCGCAATGCGCCATCAACGAAGAAGTGCCCGTCAATCTCCACTGGCGGGTAGAGCCCCGGCAGGGCGGCGCTGGCCTGCACCGCACGCGAAATGCTGACATTGCGATGGGTTTTACTGCCAAAACGCACGGCGGCGCCGCTGTCGAGGTCAACGGCCACGATGTACAGTACGCACTTCAGTTTATCGAATTCATTGCTGTGTCCGCTGGCCTTGAAAGCGGACTCCAAAAAATCATGGATGGATTCGTTGTCAAACACGCCGCTGGGAATAATCTTCCCAAGTTGGCCGATCAGTTGCGTGATATTGGATGTGCCCGGATGACGTATGATGTTCAACAGGGCACGGGTCAGCACCGCAGGCAACATGGAAACCCGCTCGAAATATTCCTTGAAGGCCGGTCGCATCAGGTGTTCGGGGTCGAAACGGATGCTGGCGTATTCCTGGCCCATGAAGATTCTGCACATCTCCACGGTGGAGATGCCGTTGGCGAGGCTGGCGGCAATCAACGCACCCGAACTGACACCTACGTAAACATCCAGGTCATGCAACTTCAAACCGTTGATGCTTTCATCCAGCGCACGCAGGGCGCCCAGCTCGTAAATTGCGCCAACCGGTCCTCCGCCCGCAATGGCGAGACCGGTTTTGAACCGGGCTTTTTTCTGGTTGGGTGCCAGGGCCTGATGTATTGTTAACATGCTTCAGCAGCCTCTGAGGGTGGCCTCAATTTTAGCGGTGCCGGTTGCGATTGACCAGTGTGGCGCCATATTAAAATTGGAATCATTTAATAACCGCAGGTGGCGCTCATGATGTCACCAGGTGACTGGAAAAGATTGCTGTGAAACAGTAC
>DATCZY010000328.1:0-4014 GCA_036525655.1 Lysobacterales bacterium
GAAGAACCGCTTGGAAACAGGTAATCCGACCACGCCCCAAAGACCGCATCGACACTGCCGCCGGCGTAAATGTCGTGGTTGCCCGGCACCAGCATGACCCGTTCAGGGCTGGCCAGCGCGTGCAACCATTGCGTTGCCTGCGCGATTTCCGACTCCAGCCCGATATGCACAAGGTCACCGGTTAACAGGATCTGATCGGCATTTTCTGCCCTGACCGCATCCACCAGCCGGTCAAGCACCGCCGGCAGGTAATGTTTGCGCCGGTTTTTACGCCATGACAGGTAACCCGACATGCGTTTGCCCACCAGGCTTGAAAGGCTGACACCCTCCAGCGAGCTTAGATGGGGGTCGGCCAGGTGAATCAGACGCATGCGAATACATCCTTGTCTTTGCCGATGATTGCGGCACTGTCTATAATCCGTTCTTGCATAGAAACCCAATCAACCCCAAGCGGCTTTCTCACCATTAATCCGAGTTGCAATATAACATGACCATTTACGCGCTTGTTTCTAAAATTCACCCCTGTGCACGGCATGGATGAATCGCCCAAAAAATGACCCACAACAACAGCGACAATGAAACCTTGCATGCGGAAACGCAGCAGGACCCGGCTATCCGGGCTCTGACTGACGAAATCAGGCAAAAACACGGCGAGGCTTTACTGGCGATACTGGTTTACGGATCCTGGCTGCGTGGCAAGCGCGATACCATGCTGGATTTTTATGTTCTGGTTGAGGACTACCACACACTTGATTCAGCCTGGCAAGGGTGGATGTGCCGCCTGTTGCCACCCAATGTTTACCATATTCACCACGCGAAAAATGGTCCGGATAGCGGGGCGAGCGGGCTCAGGGCGAAATATGCGCTTATGACCCTGAGCCGCTTTCGCAAATCGATGCAAAAGGATTTTCACTCCTATTTTTGGGCGCGATTTGCGCAACCCTGCGAAGTGCTATACGTCAGGGATGATGCAAGCCGGACCATTTTGACAGATGCCATGAACAACGCAGCGGCCACTTTTGTGCAGCGCGTGCTTCCGGCCATGGGCGACCGCTTCAGTAGCGCCGACCTGTGGACCCGTGGCCTGTCATTGACCTATCAATGCGAACTGCGCACTGAAAGCGGCAACCGTGGCGAATCAATCTACGAGTTCAATCCGGATTATTACGACGGCGTCATCAGCAAGTTTGCACTGGCAAATGACATGCTTTCGCCGGAAGACTCCAAAAACCTGTACCGCAACCGTGTCGGCGCATTGTCCAGAAAGCTGTCGTCGCTGACCTGGTGGCTGCGCCGTGTGCAAGGCAAACTGTTATCGGTGCTGCGCCTGGTAAAAGCGGCATTCACATTCAATGAGCCGTTGGAATACCTGTTGTGGAAAATCGAACGCCATTCGGGCCTGTACATTGAACCCACGCCAAGGCAGCTCAAACATCCGCTGATATTCGCCTGGCCCTTGTTATGGGAGCTTTACCGGCAGGGTGCTTTCCGCTAACGGAAAGCCTACTCCAGGCACGGCCGGGCAAGTCATTAGCCGCCAACTTCCGGCGCACCAAAGCTTTACGCGCGCTTCAGCTCCGCAAATTTGCTGATGATCGTACCGATTTGTTCGGGCGTGTGTGCCGCGCTGACACTGCAACGCAGAAAGCTCGCGCCACCGGGCGTTGCCGGCGGCAGCATCATATTGACGTATACACCCGCTTTCAGCAGTTGATTCCACTGGGCAAGTGCTGACTGCCTGTCCTGGCAGCGGACTGCAATCACCGGGCTGACCTCGGGGCCGAGTTCAAAGCCCAGGTCCTGTAAACCGCTGTAAAGGCGCCTTGCGTTTGACCACAGCGATTCTTTTAAAGCAGGCCGCATACGCAACTGTTTCAAGGCTTCACGGGTCGTGGCCATGACGGCCGGACTGGGTGATGCAGTGAACATGAACGGCCGTGACACGTAGCGGAACAGGTCCAACACATCGTGCTTACTGGCACAGAAACCACCCATCGCGCCGAGGCTCTTGCTGAAGGTTCCAACAATAAAATCCACCTTGTCCAAAACACCCTGCGCCTCTGCGACACCACAGCCACGTTCGCCGAAAACACCCAGGGAATGCGCTTCATCGACCAGTAGGAAGGCGCCATAGCGCTCCTTGATATCGATGATTTCCTTCAATGGTGCGCAATCACCCAACACGCTATACATGCCCTCCACGACGATCAGGCAACGTTGGGCGCGGTCACCCAGGCGTGCGATTCGACGTTCGAGACTTTGCACGTCGTTGTGCTTGAAGCGATAGATATCCGCCCCGCTCATACGGCATCCGTCGTAAAGGCTGGCGTGGGCGTCGGAGTCGAGCAGCACGGCATCGTCTTTACCCAGCAAAGCACTCAGAACACCGAGATTGGCGGCGTAACCGGTTGAAAATACCATGGCGTTTGGGCAGCCGAAAAAGTCGGCCAATTCCGCTTCGAGCGCCCTGTGCGCGGCATAACTACCGTTGGCCATGCGTGAGCCGGTGGTGCCGGTGCCCTGTGTTTGCATGGCTTCCACACCGGCAGCGATACACGCCGGGTCGAATGTCAGACCCAGGTAGTTATTGGTGCCCGCAAGTATGGTCGTGCGGCCTTCGACAACCCCTTCGGTGGCCGAATTAAGCCTTTCGAACACGACGGTGGTGGGATCCTTGCCGGCATTCTCCAGGCCCGATCTCAAATCTCTCGCAATAGAAAACTTTTCCAGAAGTGACATGGCTGATTAGTCCTGATGCGCTATGACAACGCCCGCCAGGTCTGAGATCGTGTGGATGTTTGACAGGCTATCCAGATCGATCGCGATGTTGTAGTGGTCCTCGACCTCCAGCATAAACTCCATGACCTGGAACGAATCAAGTTGCAACTCCGTCACCATGTTGGTGGCCGGGGTAATAATCTTGTTGCTAGAGGGTGAATCCGCCCAGTTGTTCTTCAGGTAACTGGTCAGAATCTCAGCGAGCTTTTCGCCCACTTCTTGTTTTAAACTGTTCATTCAGGCTTTGCCAGGTTGCGGTCGCAGAAGTTATGAATTGTAGCCCAGGATGGATGTTTTTGCGTTAAATTTGCATATCTCAGGCAGACGTATTGTCGTTTTGCGGTTTGAATAATTGCTGTGCACCGCGCTTTAAATCCAGCGTCGGTTGCCAGCCTGTGGCCTGTGTAAACTCCCTGTTATCACATAACCACTGCGGCTGTACCAGTTCACGCACCTTGCCCGGTGAGAGCATGGGTGCATAACCGAACAGACCCGCAAACAGCAGGTTCAGTCTTGCGGCACCTTGCAACAGGAATTGGGGCACGCCCACCATCTGAAACCTTCTTTCACTGACCGCTTCGCCGATGGCCCTCCAGTCGTATCCGCCCGGCGTGCCGTCATCGATGGCATAGGTTTTGTGCAGGCACTGTTGCGGTGCAGATAACCAGCTGACAACCGCACTGACCAGGTCGTCAACGTGCAGCAGGGACAGTTGTTGATCGGCAGGTCCGGTATGCGCCAACAGGCCGCGCCGAATCATTTTCAACAACGGCAACATCTCCCGGTCGCCGGGCCCGTATACCGCTGGCGGGCGCAATATGGTCCACGGCAATAACGAATTGCCCTGCAAAAGCTGTTCAGCCTGGTATTTACTGTCGGCATAATCGGACAGTTCCGGCCTGCTCGCCGCCAGCGACGACAGCAGCAACAGGGGCGGCGCCTTGTTTGCATGCGCAAGCGCTTCCAGCATGGCTTTGACGCCCATGACGTTCGCAACGGAAAAGTCTGCCGCCGTGCGGCCCCTGACACTGCCCGCACAATAAATCACCGCGCTGCAGTCAGCCACGATAGCGGCCAGTTTTTCAACGTCGGTCAGACCAACGGGAATCTGTTCGCAAGCCCGGGGTAGCCGGCTGTCTGATGTTTTATCCGGGCGAACCATCACCCGCGGGCGGATGCCCTGCTCTAACAACGTGGATACCAGGCGCTGGCCTATGAAGCCGGTAGCGCCTGTGA
>DATCZY010000329.1:0-2590 GCA_036525655.1 Lysobacterales bacterium
CCGAGGTGGCGGGCGAACTCGCGCCTGAGGCCTACAAAGTACATCTTCCAGTAGAGACCGTGGCCAGGGTCGAAGCGTTGGCAGAAATGTTCTCCCTGCGCAGCAGGGAGCACTTGATCAGTGATCTGCTGGCACTAGCCCTGGATTCGGTGGTGGCCAGCTTTCCCTACATCGAGGGTGATGTAATAGCCACCCACGATGAAGAGGGTGATCCCGTGTTCGAGGATGTGGGCTATACCCCGCGGTATATGGAGCTGGTAAAAAAGCACCGTGAAGCCCTGGGCAAAGTGTCTGGCGACTGAGCCGATCCCCTGGGAGTCCTTATACCCCGGACCGCCGGAAGGTATTTTCACGAAACCTGAAATCACCCCCGCAGAATTCCAGCACATTCCATGGTACGCTTGATCTGCTCCCGTCCTGGCGCTGACAGATGATATAGGCGATACGCCCGCTGTTGAGATCAATCAGCAATTCATCGACGAAGCCGAAAACCACGCCATTGCTGTACAGGATTCGCGCGTCCACCAGTCCCGACATTTTTTCACAGAAGCCTCTTGAATTAGATCCGGGTGCACTCACGTCTTTCTCACCGGCAGTTTGCCCGGAGTTGACCAGGCATTAAATGTGCCATTTTTCCCGCCAAGTTGTATCCGAGTCGCGGCCAGACAGCTCAGCCCAAGACACCAGGAGACGCGGATTCGCAGTCCCGCGTGCGACAGAACACCGTCCGGTGCTTTGAAGCTTTTGCATTGAGCATGTAATAACTACAAACTTGGATCCTGGCCGACAAACGGGTCGGTGACGGCCCTGTGAGATAGCAACATGAAAGACAGTTCCATCGGAGTAGCCCTGCTTGTAGGTGATGACAATAGCCTGCTGGAAGAACTGCGTCCGGTCGTCGAGGCTGCCGGGTTCACGCTGGCCGTTGACGATCCGAAGTCGCCAGCCAGTCAATCGAAGCTGCCTCGACCATCGGTCGCACTGCTGTGCTGTGAGGATGGCATCGAGTCGGTAAGTCGCCTGCTGGACGAGGAGCACCTGGACGATGACGTCGAGGTGTTGTTGATTGGCCGCGCCGAGCAGCAGGCGCTCCTGCAGCCCTGGCTGTCGCGAGGACGGGCATTTTTCCTCGGGCTGCCGCTGGATCTTCACTATGTATCACAGTTGCTGAACGACATTAGGGGCGAACTCGAGCGCACAGGTGATAGCGCAGAAGCTCTACGGTCAACAAACGCACCGCTGGATCAGTTCGGTCTGCTTTTGGGCAGTTCCAAACCGATCCGACGAATCTATCGCCTGTTGCGCAAGGTGGCACCCACCGATACCCCGGTACTCGTTTGTGGCGAAAGCGGCACTGGCAAGGAACTCGTGGCGGCGACAATACACGCTGCATCCGAGCGCAACAGCGGTAAGTTCCTGGCCATCAACTGCGGAGCGATACCGTCAGAACTGGTCGAAAGCGAGCTGTTCGGACACGAGAAAGGCAGCTTCACCGGTGCCGTGAAGCACCACCAGGGCATGTTTGAGCGGGCGGATGGCGGCACCCTGTTCCTCGATGAAATTGCCGAAATGCCGTCGGATGTACAGGTGAAACTGTTACGGGTGCTGGAGTCCGGAAAATTCCGGCGCGTGGGTGCGGAGCAGGACACCGGCGCCAATGTGCGTATCGTCGCCGCCACGAACCGCACACCCGAGCAGGCAATCGCCAGCGGCAAACTGCGGCAGGACCTGTATTTTCGCATTGCGGGCTTCGTGATCCGCATGCCACCCCTGCGGGAGCGCGGCACGGATGTCGTGGGCCTGGCGCACCACTTCCTCAGCGAGCTGAATCGACAGAACGGAACAAGCTGTGGTCTTTCGCCCGAGGCCGAGCGGCGCTTGTCGAAGGCCTCCTGGCCAGGCAACGTGCGCGAATTGAAGAACGCGATCGAGCGGGCTTACCTGGTGGCAGACGAGAGAATAGAGGCATCCAACCTGCCCGGACTTGCAGAGGGCGAGCTGGCAGTGGAGAGTGGTGACTACCTGCGGGTTTCGGTGGGGGCCTCACTGGACGAGACCGAACGCCGGTTAATATTTGCCACCCTCGATGCGATGAACGGCAACAAAAGCGCAGCCGCCGAGGCGCTGGGTATCAGTCTGAAAACACTTTACAACCGGCTCAATCGGTACGCCAACGATGTGCAGGCTGGTGACGCCGAGGGCGCCGGTCAGGGCTGATTGGTATGGTCCTTGCTTTCTCTGTAGTAACTGCCATAAGCAAAGCGAGGAAACCGCAATGATTCAGACCGAAAACCAACAGACCTTTATTTCCTACGGCGAGCTGTTCTCCCGATCGGCACAACGTTGCCTGGAAGCCGAGCGTTCGATCCGCAGTTACATCGACAAGGTCGGCACCCCATACTCTCACGCGATGGCGCTGATAGCAGATGCCGAACACCGACTGGCGCTGGACCTGGCAGGTTACGCGGAAAAGGGCCCGGATAACATTGTCTGTACCCGGGTGCAGTTTATCCTCGAAAATAATGCACCATCCGAGGCGGGGAGTCTTACCGAGGCACTGCATAACGTGACTTGCGTGAACGAGCAGCTG
>DATCZY010000330.1:0-2368 GCA_036525655.1 Lysobacterales bacterium
TGACGGGATGCTTTTCCTGATTACATAATCACACAAAGTGACTTCGTTTGCCGCTAGTGACAAACCATCGTAGCCTGGCGCCTGTGCAAATATCAGCCCCTGCCGCGTGTCTTTGTTTTTCCCTGCGTGGCGTTCTTTTCAATGAATTCGATGATCGTTCCGGCAACATCCTTTTTAGTCGCCGTCTCGATACCTTCAAGCCCCGGGCTGGAATTGACTTCCATCACGACCGGGCCGTGGTTTGAACGCAGCAGGTCAACACCGGCGACGTTGAGTCCCATGACCTTGGCCGAGCGCACCGCGGTCGAGCGTTCTTCAGGTGTGATCCTGATCAGGCTGGCCGAACCACCGCGGTGCAGGTTGGAACGAAACTCGCCTTCCTTGCCCTGCCGTTTCATCGCGGCGACGACCTTGTCACCGATAACCAGGCAGCGAATATCGGATCCACCCGCCTCCTTGATGTATTCCTGCACCATGAAGTTGGCTTTCAGGCCGCTGAATGCCTCGATGACGCTCTCAGCCGCCTTGTTTGTCTCGGCGAGCACGACACCGATGCCCTGTGTGCCTTCGAGTAACTTGATAACCACAGGTGCGCCACCTACAAATTTGAGCAGGTCCTGCGTGTCGTCCGGCGAATTTGCAAAGCCGGTTACCGGAAGGCCGATACCCTTACGTGCCAATAGTTGCGAGGCGCGCAATTTATCGCGTGAGCGGGTGATGGCCACCGATTCATTGACCGAGTAGACGCCCATCATCTCGAATTGACGGACAACGGCCGCACCATAAAAGGAGACCGATGCGCCGATCCTCGGAATGATCGCGTCGAAGCCTTCGATGGATACCCCGTTGAGGTGGATTTCCGGCCGGTGGCTGGTGATGTTCATATAGCAGCGCTTGTGATTGATCACGCGCATCTCGTGACCGCGTTCTTTGCCGGCTTCCATGAGCCTGCGCGTCGAGTAGAGTCTCGGGTTGGTTGAAAGTATTGCGATTTTCATTAATTAATCCTTGGTATTCATTGGTTTAGCCTTCCTGCGGCTCTTTGTCGTAGGATGCGGTAAATTCATCGACGAGGTCGCCTACTTTGGAGACGCTTCTGAACGCGGCCAGGTTGAACAGCGCGTCACCTTCATGCGCCAATGGCAGGTTGTTACAACCGATTACAATGCCGTCGAAAGGTGCGCGGACCGCGTCTTCCTCGTCTCCCAGGGGGTCGCTGATGGTGGCAAGACACTGTCCGGCTGTGACACTGTTACCTAACCTTACCACACTGCTCACAATGCCACTTGAAGGCGCACGCACCCAACTCATCGAGCGCGCAACCACCGGGTGAACCCGCTTTCTTTCCGACCGGGTAGCGGGCAGCATACCGATTGAACGCATGACGTTCAGGATACCCCGCAGGCCCGCCCGGATGCTCATTTCGTCAAAGCGCAATGCTTCACCGGCTTCGTATATCAGCACGGGCATGCCCAAATCCGCGGCACTCGCCCGCAGCGAATTATCACGGATATCGGCATTGATGATCACCGGAACGCCGAAGGATTTGGCAAGTTCAAGGGTTCTTGCATCATCCAGGTTGGCGCGTATCTGCGGCAGGTTTGAGCGGTTGATCGCACCCGTATGAAGATCAATGCCGTATTCTGCCTTGGTAACGATTTCCTTTAAAAATATATTTGCCAGGCGCGCCGCAACGGACCCCTTTGCGCTGCCCGGAAATGAACGGTTGAGGTCTCTGCGATCGGGCAAGTAACGCGACTGGTGAAGAAAGCCATGCACGTTGACAATGGGTACGGCGAGCAATGTACCGCGCAACGACTTTAACGCCTTGTTGCGCAGCAATCGACGGATGATCTCGACACCATTGAGTTCATCACCGTGTATCGCGGCGGAGACGAACATAACCGGCCCCGCCCGGCGGCCGCAAACGACCTGTACGGGCATATTCAATGGCGTGGAGGTATACAAATCCGCAACGGGCACATTGATGTTCACGCGATGACCCGGTTTGATCGGGGTGTCACCGATTTTCATGAGTTTATTCGAAGTCATGAAGCTTCGGTTTTCCGGGCTTTCTTTCGGGGTTTTTTACCGACCAGGTAGGATTTGGCCGGGTCGACTTTCGCAATGGCTTCAATCGCCGTCCGCCCCAGGAGCATACGGAACATCATGCTGTCACGCGCAGTCAATGTCATTTCAATCGGCCATGAATAAGGACCGATGGTCATCGGTGTGACGATAATCAGTCGTTTTTGCTTGTGGCCACCCGAATCGGAAACGACCCTTTCATCCACGACATCAGCAACACAGGTGACGACGGACTCCGAGTCCCTCTGGATGGGATGTATCTTGAATTCGACCCGCTGTT
>DATCZY010000331.1:0-2804 GCA_036525655.1 Lysobacterales bacterium
ATCATCGAGACGATCCTTGCGCATGGCGTCTTCGCGAACGCTCGCGTGCATGCTCCGCAATGCGTCGATGGCGCCGAAATCGATATAACGCCGGTAGACAAAGGGTTTCAATATGCCCAGCAGTTGTCCACCCGAAACAACGTCGCCGGCGACCGGACGCGCCTTGATCAGGGCATAACGCTCCCAATCACGCCCCTCGCGTTGATAATATTGCTCGAGTGCCGCGAAGCTGCTTACCAATGGCCCGGAATCTCCGAAGGGCCGCAGACGGGTATCAACGCGAAAGCAAAAGCCATCGGCGGTTATCTCCGACAGGCTGCGGATGATGCTGCGCGCCAGGCGGGTGAAAAACTGCTCATTGGCCAGTCCGCGGCGGCCATCGCAAACACCCTGGTCCGGATAACAAAAAATGATATCGATGTCAGACGACAGGTTGAGCTCACATCCACCCAGCTTGCCGAGTCCAATCACGATGATCTTTTGCGGCTCACCCTCGGGATTTCGTGGGGTGCCGTGTTTTTCTTCATGTATGTGACCATGAAAATCAACGGCGGCCTGCAGACAAACATCCGCCAGGGTACTCAGATCGAGAAGGATTTCGTCGACCGGCGCGAGTTCGTTCAGATCGCGCCAGATCAAGCGCATCATTTCCCGGTTTCGAAACTGGCGCAGGCCCGAGTCCAATCCGTGCTTTTCAATTATGAGGTTCAGCACCCCGGCATTGGGCGGACTGGCTTTTTCCAATCGCCCGGACGCGCGCAAATCTTCCAGCCAGTCCGGGTGGCGCTCTATCTGCCGGCTCAGGAAAGGGCTGAACGCCAGGACACGGGATTGGCTGCTTGAAGACATGCGTAGAGTATAGCCGTGGATGCTTGAAGGGACAGGCTCAAAAGCTTCGTAAGCGGAAAGATTTCCGATTCTTGTGCCGGCACGCTATCCACCTGCCCCGCAACACAGACCTGCTAACCGCCCGCTATGGGGCGGTTGAAGAAATCGAAGAAGAAATAGAAGATGAGACTGGACATGATCAATGTCACCAGCATCGCCGGGGTGCCTTTACGGAACCAGAGGCCGGGGGTGATGGCCAGTGAGCGATCATTTTCACGTTTCGCCAACCGCTCTGAAATCGTGACGATATAAACATTGGCGGTAGAGCCGATGTGCGTACCGTTGCCACCCATACCGACACCCACGGCCAGCGCCCACCACAAGGGCGTGACGTTCACGCCCTGTTGTTCCATTCCAAGCAGGATAGGGATCATCGCGGCAGTGAATGGAATATTGTCAATGGCGGCGGAAAGTATTGCAGAGAACCACAGCAGTACCAGCGTAGCGACCAACAGGTCATGCTTGACAAAAGGAATGATGAACTGACCCAGGTAGCGCAAAAACCCGCTGTGTTCTACGCCACCAACCAGGATGAACAGGGAGATAAAAAAAATCAAAAGAGGAATCTCGACGTCTTCCATCGCGTGATCCATCTCGATCCTTCGTGCGATGAACAGGAGAAGGGTCAGGCCGGTGACCGAGACCATCCAGGGTTCCCAGTGAATCTGGTGATGAATAACGAACAAGACCACCATCAACGCCAGCACAAACAGACTTTGAAACCAGAGCTTGCGGTCCGTGTAGCGGACCTTTTCAGCAAATTCACCGCCCGGCGCCTCCGTCAATACCGGTTTGACCGCCAGTTCTTTGCGAAAAAGCAGTCTCAGGGATATAAGAATGCTTATCCAGGCTACCAAGACTATACCGGCCATATGATATATAAAAGCATTGAAATCAATGCCTTTAGCCGAGCCGATCATCAGGTTCGGCGGGTCGCCGATCAGGGTGGCAACACCGCCGGTATCGGACAACAGCGCGGCGGCCAGCAGAAACGGGATCGGCGAGACCTTCATCGATCGCGCCACGAGGATGATAAGTGGTCCGAAAATAACCACGGTGGTCACGTTATCGAGTAGAAGAGACAGCGCGGTGACCGCCGAGCCCAGCAGGACGAGCAGCACGAAAAGACGGCCCTTGCTGATCCTCGCCATGTAATTGGCCATAGCATGGAAGCCGCCGGTCGGAATCATGATCGAAACGATGGACATCATGCAGCCCAGCAGGAACACAACGTTCCAGTCCACCGCGTGCACCGCGGGGGAAGGGCCATAGAAGCCGTAATACTGGCCCACAACAATCATGCCGAGTGCACCGAGCATGGCAAATTTTGCGCGGTGATAACCATGCAGGTTTTCTGTGAAGATGCCGATAAAAGTCAGCGCGAGCACGATGCCTGACATGAGCATTGCATCATTCAAAACAAGGGCTTCCGCCACGCTGCTGGTCTCCCGGTTAGTAAGCTGTCTGGCCTCCTGTGAAACGAACGGAAGCTATCAGCTTAGCAACTCTAAATCACCCAAGGCACCGCAAAAGGAACGGTTCTGATTTCTCGATCAGCAGTAATCATATGGGATTGTTTTTCAGCAGGTCAACCGCCGCATACAGTGCTTCGTTACGTGTGTTGTAACGGCTGGTTTCCTTGATCAGGCTCAAGGCCCCGATCTGTACCAGGACGCGGGCGACATGCAAGGTCAAGCCAACCACGAACACGTGCTTATTGCCTTCGGTGGCCACCTGGATAATCTCCTCCAGGGCCAGCGCAGCGCTGCCATCGACCCGCGGTACATCCTGAAGGTCGATGATCAGCAGATCATAACTACCCACGCTGGCAAATTTTCGGGTCAGTTCACTGGCCGCACCAAAGCTGATCAGACCCGACAGGTGTAAAATCATCGCGCGGCCTTCGCACTGGGCAA
>DATCZY010000332.1:0-8894 GCA_036525655.1 Lysobacterales bacterium
ACCGACGTTACCTAGGAGCATGCCAGGGCCGACTTCTACATCAAAATCCAGCTTGGCAAACAAGGTGGTCAGTTTTTCATTGACCTCGTAGGTGTCGCCAAAACGCTTGGTTTCGAGCTGTTGCGCGTCCGTGGCGATGTAGTAGCCGTCATCGAACATCGCCAGGCTATCGTACGCAACAACGCCGTTGATACCGATGAAGTCAAGACTCGAGGCGCCAACGCGATACTCTTCCGGAATGGCGCCGTCATAGGGCCAGGTCGGAGCAGTCAGGTAGTAACCCCGGTTGTCCTTCGATTTTGTACGGTCTGAATAATTCACGCCAAAGGTAATTTCCTTGAAGATTGAAAAATCCAGGATATGCGTCGAGTCGAGACGCAGCGTCGTCAGCTTTTCTTCGAAAATGGGCTGATTGACAAAGCCGTCCTGTGCCTGTGGCGGTCCGATTTTTGAACCGTCCGGCAAAGTGACTTCCGCGAACTGCCCAACCGGCGCCATACCGCCGCCCCAGGCCTGCGGACCCGCAAGTCTGATCAGGTCCCAGTCGGTCAGGTCGAGCAACGGAATCGTCGGGTGAGCACCGAACATCGCGCCTTCGGGTGTCATCACCCAGGAGCGTGCCGACGCCGGGCCCTGGGTCAACAGACCGGCACGGCCCACACCGGAATAACTCTCGGCGTTGGTGATCGTCTTGTCCACCTTGCTGTGCGCACCATCAAACCGGACGACCCACTCATCACCGATATCGTATTCGAGATTCATGCCAAAGGTTTTCAGCGTGGCTTCTTTACGTTCGGCGTCGTTGCGGACGACCGATTTGAAACCACCATCAAGGTTGGCCGATGTCACCAGGCCGCTATCCACACCGGTGACCGTGTAGGCGCCGGTGCCCCATTCAGCGAGGCCTTCCTCGAGGCCGCGGAATACTTTTTCTTCCTCGAAGTCGATATACAGGCCATCAAGGGTAATGGTCAGGTCGTCATTCGGACGAAACTGCAATACGCCTGAGATGGTGTCTCGCTTGAGCGTCGAGGAGCGCACGAAGGAATCATGACCACCGAGGATGGCTTCATCACCAGCCATGCTCACACCGGGGCCTGCGTTCGAAACGTTGGCCGTCGGATAACCCCAGGCACGGAATTGCTCTTCCTGGCTGGGCGAGTCGGTGTGCGCGGCCGCGATGGACACACCGATGGTGTCATCTGCGAACTTGTCAGACCAGCTCAAAGCCGCACGGTAACCATTGTCATCGAAATCCGGGTTGGCGGAATCCTGCCCGTTTTGCTCGTAGGTGCCATTGACGACCAGGAACGGATTTTCATCCAGCGGCCGGTAGGTCCTCAGGTCGATCACACCGCCGATGCCGGTGGTGGTCTGGGTCGCATCCGGTGTCTTGTAAACCAGCATACCGCTAACGATTTCGGCGGGATACAGGTCATATTCAACACCGCGGTTATCGCCCATACCCAGCAGTTCGCGGCCGTTCAGGGTTGTTCCGACGTAGTTTTCATTGAAACCGCGAACCGAGATGCCGCTGGTGCGGCCGTTGCGGCGCTCACCCGATACGCCAGGCATCCTGGCGAGGGACTCGGCAATACTTGAATCGGGCAGTTTTCCGATATCCTCTGCGGAAATGGCTTCAACGATCGAGCTGTTATCGCGCTTGGTATCGATAGAGTCGATGAGGCTGCGCTGGAATCTGCCAGTTACAACGACTTCTTCCATTACCAACTCTTCGCTTTCTTCTCCTTCGCCAATAACGGTATCCTGATCTTCCGCCAGCGCGGTCCCGGATGCAGCCAGCAGCATGCTGATTGCAAGTGTAAGTTCCTTACGACGAAAATATTTCTGGGCTTTCATGATTTCTCCACACTGGTAAAATGAATGCTGGGTCTTCGCCTAGCTTGAAAATAAAGCGACAGACTGCCTCTTCTCATTGACAACAACAAGTTTATGCAATCGTATTCAGTAAATTATTCGTTAAATTTGAATGTTTTTGGGCCCCGGAGAACTATTTCGCAACCGTTTCACCATCGGTGCTATAGTTGGCAATGCTTTCCAGGAAGACAGCACTGGTGATCGGAGTCCTATGAACCATGGGTTCTGGCAAGACCACTTCATTTGATATTGCCCACCGCGCCGGGGTCTCGCAGGCAACGGTCTCGAGGGCCCTGCGTGACTCTCCGCTGGTCAATACGCAGACACGCGAGAAGATCAAAAAAATAGCGCGTGAACTCAATTACCATGTCGACCGCGCCGCTGCCGGACTCCGCTCGCAGCATAGCCATACGCTGGCAATACTGTTGTTTGAGGACCCGACCTCGGACGACTCGCAGATCAACCCGTTTTTTCTCTCGATGCTGGGCAACATTACACGCGCGGCCGCGAGACGCAATTACGACGTGCTGGTTTCGTTTCAACAGTTAAGCGACGACTGGCACCTCAAATACCAGCTCAGCAATCGGGCCGACGGCATCATACTGCTCGGATATGGGGATTACTCGGGGTTTGCAGACAAGGTCGACAAACTGATCAAGGCAGGCACGTGTTTTACGGTCTGGGGCGCAACCGGGCCCGAGTTGGAAGACCGGACCATCGGTTGTGACAATGTCGACGGCGCCTTCCAGGCAACTTCACATCTACTCAGGCTGGGCCGCAGAAAAATTGCTTTCTTTGGGGGCACCTCGGACAACTGTCCGGAGCTCAAACAGCGCTACGATGGCTATTGCAAGGCCCTGACCGAAGCGGGTATCAATATCGACCCGGGTCTCCAGTTCGATACCGACTTCCAGGAAACCTCGGGCGCCTGGGCAACCGAAGAACTGCTCAAATCGGGCAAACCCTTTGATGCGATATTTGCCGCCAGCGACCTGCTGGCGATAGGCGCCATCAAGCGCCTCCGCACGTCGGGTGTGAGGGTGCCTATCGATGTTTCGGTGGTTGGTTTCGATGATATTCCCGCCGCGTCCTACTTCAACCCGTCGCTGACAACGGTCCAGCAAAACACCATCACTGCGAGCAAACACCTGGTGAACCAGGTAATCCGCCAGATCAAGGGCAAGAAACCCAAACTGAAGCTACTGGAGCCGATCCTGATGGTCCGCCACTCCTGCGGGGGAAAACCGCGCGGTAACAGTTGACTGACTGTCTGAACACCGGGGCAAACGGCAATCACCGTTAAGTAGAAGCGCCTTCAGTTCTTTTGCAATAGCCAGTCGCGCATTTGCATGTAGACTCCCGCGTGTCCCAATAACTGGATATGGCCGGTCTCGTAAATGATCCACTGGCGGTTTTCGGGAATGTTCAGGTTGCGCGCCGGAACGCGGCTACGTCCCAGTGCGCTGTCGAGGGGTACGAGGCCATCACCGATCAAACGTTCGTGGATCCGGCTCGGTTTTTTCGCCCGCGTTGCCGCCATCGCGTAACATTCGACGCCGTCGGGAAGCGCTACAAAATCCTGCTCGTCATCGTTAATGCTGCCGTGGCGCAGGTCGGTAATCCCGGCGCTGCGTGATTTTGCCAGGCGCGTGAACGGCGCGGTGTACGGACTCAAATCCAGCGCATGATCAATCCAGCTGCCGCCGCGCTCAAGTGGCGCGCCGTGATGGGGCGTGCCGATGAAAACCAGCCTGTGGAGATGCTGCAACCAGTTATGCGAGGCGAGGCGACCATAGTGGCAGGCGCTTCGCGCGACCAGGCCACCCATGCTGTGCCCTGCAATGACCAATTCGTCTACCTGGTGCGGCCAGTTCTGCAACAGGCGCTCGAGCATTGCGGCCAGTTCACGGCCGTTCGCCGAGATCGGCAGACCGGTGTTGTAACGCAGGTAAAGTGGCGTGTAGCCCAGGTCGGTCGCGAGCGCTTCGCCACGGTTCACCCCGGCGCGGGTCCAGTGTTCATCGTTCAGGCACAGGCCATGCACCCATAGCAGTAATTTTCCATTGCCGCTGGTCACCGCCTGCGCTTCCCCCGGGTCTAGTACCTTCCCCCGGTAGCGAAAAGCCATTGCGGTTGCGAGTGGATTGCCGGTTGCCGCCAGGTGATCGCCATACACACCATTAATCGCCGCAACCAGGTTGTCGCGGGTGGCATTCGAGACAGTCTCCGGCAGCATTGCAATGAGCGGGGCCATACCGGCATCGAGACCCTTGCCAATCAGGCGGGTCGTACCGCGGATGCTGCTATAGACAAAACCGGTCAACCCGCCGGTCCGGCCGGCGCGCGACTCTCCGAGCGGGGCGTGCCTGAGCTGAATGGTGTGGTGCATCGTTTCAACCACGTCGGTCACACCGACCGCCGCATCCACTGCCAGGCGTAAAACGCCGCGCAGGTCGGATGCATTCGTCCGATTGATCACACTCACGTGTCAGACTTCAGCGGTCAGAGGACTATCCTCAGGCACAGGCTCATCGGTGAGGGTGTCGCGGTTACGCATCATCAACCAGCGGACCAGGGCCGGCAGGATAACGATGGCTCCCACCATGTTGGCGAGGAAGATGAACGACAGGAGAATACCCATATCCGCCTGCAATTGCAGACTCGAGAAAGCCCAGGTGCCGACACCGGCGCCGAGGGTTAAGCCCGTGAAAATCACAGCTCGTCCCGTCAGCCTGAGCGTTCTGTAATAAGCGTCGCGCAACGAGTAGCCGGCCTTCAGGAGAATATCCAGCCGGTTGTAAATATAGATGCCATAGTCAACACCGATGCCGACACCGAGGGCGACCACGGGAAGCGTATTAACTTTTAAGCCAATGCCATAGACCGCCATCAGAGCTTCGGCCAGTGTAGACACGACCACCAGCGGCAAGACGATACACAAGGTACCCAGCACCGAGCGGTAGGTCATCAGGCAAAGAATGATGATGGACGCAAAAACCAGCGCAAGCATGGGCTTTTCGGCTGCTGCGATATCTTCATTGGTGGCCGCCATCACACCCACATTGCCGGTCGCCAGGCGAAACTGCAGGCTCTCAGGGGTGATATCGTCCTCGCTCGCCATTTCTTCGAGCACTTCGTGTTCCAGCTTCAAATTGAGATCACCCATATTGAGCTGGTCGCGCAGTTCCTTCACACGTTTGACGATACCGGCAATCGTTTCGGCCTTGTGATCGGTGGTAAATATCATGATCGGCATGGCGCTGCAGTCCGTGTTCAGCAAACCGGTCGCCGTATCGATACCGCCCAGGGCCTGGCGCAAAACGTAATTATCCCTGGGTAAAATTCGCCACTTGATATTGCCTTCGTTCCAGCCCGCATTCACCACCTTCGCCACCATCGGCAACGTGATCACTTTTTGCACACCCGGCACATTGGCCAGATTCCATGCGAAGCGATCGATGGTTTCCATGACCTGGTAGTTTTCCGTGCAGGCGTTGGGTGTGGTTTCAGCCACCACCGTGAGCACATCCACACCCAGCGAAAATTTGTTGGAGATCAGCAGGGCATCGCGGTTATAGCGTGCATCGGGGCGAAGTTCCGGCACACCCACCTCGGAGTCGCCGATTTTCATATCCTGCGCCAACCATAAACCCACTACGAATAGCGCCACAGATACACCGATGGCCCACGCCGCGCGCCTGGGTTCGGTGAAATCGGCCAGGAATTCGAACACCGGGGATTTCTTGGCGGCGTTGCGCATCATACGGGTCCGGTACTTATCAGGATTCTTCAGTTGCACCCATGACAACAATACCGGCAGCAACAACAGGTTGGTCAGAATAATGACCGCAACACCGATACTGGCGGTAATTGCGAGTTCCTGGATAATGCGAATATGAATAAAAAGGATGGTCAGAAAGCCGATGGTGTCCGACACCAGAGCGATGACACCAGGCGCCAACAGTTTCTTGATAGTCTCACGTGAACCGTGCATGGGCGAGCGGCGCGGCACATCCTCCAGGGACGTTACACCACGCAACAACCAGTAATCCGGGGTGTGGCCACCGAACTCTTTTTCCACCCTCCAGGCGCTTATTTTTTGCACGCCATGGCTGACGCCGATGGCAAAAATCAGGAACGGCGTCAGAATATTCATCGGATCCAGGCTGTAGCCCAACAGGCTCAGGATACCCATCTGCCAGATCACAGCCACCAGTGAACATGCCAATGGCAGGACCGTTAACCAGACCGATTTCGAATACATGTACAACAGGAAGGCGGTGACCACCAGGGCGATCAGGAAGAACCAGACGACCGATTGGGCGCCATCGGAAATATCGCCGACAATCTTTGCAAAGCCAATGATATGAACCGTGAACTCGTCACCTTCGTACTTGGTGCGAATGGCCTCCAATTGCGCTGCAACTTCACGGTAATCGAGTTTTTCGCCGGTCTGCGGGTTTTCCTCCAGCAGGTTGGCCCATACCATGGCGCCGGAAAAATCTGCGGAAACCAGGCGGCCCACCTCACCCGATTTGACGATATTTGAACGCACCTGCTCGAACATCTCCTCAGAGGGCGCGTAATCCGACGGGATGACGTTGCCGCCGGCGAAGCCGTCCTCGACGATTTCGACAAAACGGACGTTGGGTGTAAATATCGAGCGCACACTGGCCCGGTCAACACCGGGTATAAAGAAAACCTGGTCGGTGATGGCTTCGAACGCTTCTAAGAACTCCGGCGTGAACATATTGCCGTCACGGGCAACCAGCGCAACCAGCACGCGATTGGCCCCGCCAAACTCTTTTTCATACTGCAGAAAGGTCTGCATGTACTCGTGATTGAGCGGAAGCTGTTTTTTGAATCCGGTCTCGATACGCAGCTGCGACATCGCGAATATCATGCCGATCGTTATGACCGCGAACAGCGCCACGATGCCATAACGATTGTTGATCAGGAAGGTGGCTATCTTGTGCAGACGCGTGTTTGCTGAGCTATTCATCGGCGTCTCCCTCGTTTACTGTTTCCGGGAAACGGTGCACACCATCTTCTCCCACCAGCAGGAAGCTGCCGTCTCCGAGCGAAATTGCGGAAGCAAAATCCACCCCGCTGGAATGGTGATAGACGCGGAAACCACTGGAATCATTCCTGATCAGCACGATGCCACTATTGGCGGCCAGCAGCACGAGGTCGTCAAATTCTGCGGCTCCCGAAATACTCGACTCCGAACCGGTCACAATTTCGCTCCAGCTCGAACCAAAATCGCAGCTTTGCATGACGTGACCCCGAAGCCCGAAAAACAGCACGCACTCATTGTTTGTCTTCAGGCCACCCCACATCGAACCCTGGTAAGGCAGTTCTAGCGCCTCCCATGTTTCGCCGTTGTCGTAACTGCGAAATGAATACCCCGCCTCGCCTGCAATCAACCATTTGCCATCACCGAAATACACCAGCGCATTGAGGTGATAATCACTCTCCTCGTCAACCACGGCTTCATCCCAGGTTTTACCGCCATCGCTGGTATAAAGGTACAAACCGTAGGAGCCTACCGCCACGCCATTGTCTTCATCGGTAAAGTAAACATCCATCACCGCCTGGTTACGCTCGGGATCATAAAACAGCCGGGTCCAGTTTTTGCCCTTGTCACCGCTGGTGAGAATGACCGCATCATGTCCCCCGGCCCACAGCCGGTCACCAACGCTGAAAACCGTGGTCAGGGTTGAACGGGTGGGAACGTGCTCGGCCTGGATCCAGGTTTTGCCATCGGCAGAGGTGACGATATGACCGCGCTCGCCGACTGCAACCAGCGTGTTTCCGGCCCGGGTGATATCGAGTAACAGAGAATGTGTAGCCAGCGGCATTTTTTCCGCATACTCAATATCCACGTTCTCATTTGCACCAGCGGGTGCGATCAGGTACCCCACGAACAGGGCCATGCAGATCAGCGAAATAATATGATTTGATCGGGTCATCGGTTGATTATGTTACGAGCCAATTGAAAAGGCCAGCAAACGCTGGCCTTTTCAAATCGATCAACGATGACCGCGGCTGCGCAAGGCCTGGGGTGTGAACTGGGACGGCTGCATTTCAACATTAAACGTATTGACCGCGGTGGTATTGTCAAACCCCTGCGCAACATACCTGCCGGACTGCAGGTCATAATGGGCTTCGATAGTGGACCAGATGGTCGGTACATCGTAATAGTTGATCATGTGACATTCGGATGCGCGCCACAACTGCAGACGGCCATCATAATGGTCGATCAGCGCAATCTGGTAGCTGTCTTCATCCAGATAGTAGGTACGTTTTGCATTGATGTGCCGCATACCTTCCTTCAGGTTGGCGTCGATAACCCAGACACGGTGCAGTTCGTAACGCATCAGTTCGGGGTTCAGATGGCCCGGGCGGACGAAATCGTCGTAAGTGATGCCTTCGGCGTGTGCACCGTAGGAATTATACGGAATGTACATTTCCTTCTTGCCCACCACGGTCCAGTCAAACCGGTCCATGGCGCCGTTGAACATATCGGTCATGTCATTTGTGCGAAGACCGTCGGAGGCGGTACCGGGATTGTCATAGGCGACGTTCGGTGCGCGCCGGACCCGGCGCTGGCCGGGATTGTAGATCCATGCCTGGCGTGGAGTGACCTGCTGGTTAAGGGTTTCATGCACCAGCAGGATATTACCTGCCAGCCTGGCCGGGGATTCCACTTCCTGAAAAAAGTACAACAGGATATTGTCGATTGATTCGATAGTGGCGCCCTGCTTGTAGTAGAGACCCAGCAGTTCTTCGCGTATCACCGTCACCGAGAAGTCACCACCCGCGGTCGGTGCGATTTGCGTGTTGTAGCGCACACCACCCACACCCTTGAACTTGAGCTTGTGGTTCCACATCAGTTCATAGGCGTTCTCCGGGAACGGGAACGGGAAGCCTTCCGCGGCTTCCTGCACACCTTCACCATTCACACCGAGCTTCGCTGTGGCGCCATTCTTGGCAGTCATTTCATAGATATGCTC
>DATCZY010000333.1:0-9970 GCA_036525655.1 Lysobacterales bacterium
TGTCAGGCCGAGCACCCTGGCGATCGAACCGGCCATGACGGTATTGACGATCGGCACGGTGCGGGTGCCCAGACCATGAGCCACCGCGATACTGGTCGCGTCCACCGTGGCCACCTTGCGGCCGGAAAAATGTTCCTCAAAGTCGTGTTTATCCGGCGGTGTGTTGATGATAATAAAGCCGCCGGGTTTCATCGCGGCATCCATCCCCGGCGCGATGAGCGTGCGATCCAGCACGACGATATGGTCCGGGTTTTGAACCTGGTTATGGTTGGTGATTTCTTCGTCGTCTACACGAACAAAAGCCTGTAACGGTGCGCCTGAGCGTTCCGCGGCGTATACGCCAAATGCCTGTACATACTTGCCTTTGAGAAAGTAAGCCGAGGCGATAATCTTGGCCAGCGTAACGCCGCCCTGCCCTCCGCGTCCGCAAATCGTGATTTCCATCATCGCGGCGGTTTCTATCCTCTTTGTCGTGTTCAATCAAACACTGGACAGTTTCGCGGTGGATACCTGCCGGCCCCCTGGCAACGTTCAAATCGTTGCTGAAAAAGACCGGAACGGGCGCATTCACCGCACCCGCTATTTTAACCTGATGGGTATTTCTTTACACGCAAGGCAGCACCCTAAGGTGATCTGGATCAATTACGGCTCTACCCGTTCAGAGGACCAATCCGCCGTCCACGCTGAGCACCGTGCCGCTGATAAAACTGGCCATATCCGAGGCCAGGAAAAGGTAGGCATTGGCGATGTCTTCGGGGTTTCCCATCCGCGCCAGCGGTGTTTTGCCGACGATCTGTTCGATGACGTTTTCAGGGACGGTCTCGACCATATCCGTGGCGATAAAACCGGGCGCCACGGCGTTAACGCGGATGCCTTTACGACCGAGTTCCCGCGCCCAGACCTTGGTCATGCCGATGACACCGGATTTGGTCGCGACGTAGTTGGTTTGTCCGTAGTTGCCATACAGGCCGACCACAGAGGAGGTATTGATGATGCAACCGGATTTTTGTTCCACCATGGTGGGGGCGACGGCCTGGGTGCAGTGAAATACGCCACCGAGGTTAACGTCCAAAACCTGTTGCCATTGCTCTTCGGTCATTTTCAACAAACTTGCATCACGCGTGATACCGGCATTGTTGACCAATACATCGATCCTGCCGGTTTCCTGCAATAGCGCCTGCACCGCCGCTTTGACCGAAGCCATGTCGGCGACGTTGACCTGCTGGAAACGCACCTTGTAACCCTTGTCTTTGAGCTGCTTTTCGCTGGCAGCACCCTTTTCCGCGTTGAAATCCCAGATGGCGACATAGGCGCCCTCTTGTGCAAAACGCTCTGCGGCACACAGGCCGATACCCTGCGCTGCGCCGGTGACGATAACCACTTTTTGATCGACCAATCCCATACTATCCTCCAAGTCCCCGCGGACCGTTCAGCCTTCCCAGTCCCGGTCAAGCCAGCGTGACGCGAGTAAAAACAGTGTTGCTGCAATGATGTAAAAACCCGTACCGGCAAGGATCGAGTAACGCAGGGACTCATCGCCGAACTGCGCCGCAAGCCCATCGGAAAGAGCGCCGATGGCGTAGGTGCCCAGACCGATCCCGATCAGGTTATTGATAAACAGAAATATCGCCGAGGCGGTCGCACGCATGTCCGGTCTGACCAGGTGCTGGATGGCCGAGATGATCGGACCCAGCCAGGCCAGTCCCAGCGCCGTTGGCACCAGCAGGACAAAGAACGCCAGGGTCAGTGTTGGCGACATTATCGCCAATACGTAAAACGGCACCGAACACAGAAATGCATAGGCGGGTATCTTCGCGTACTGCGCACGCTGGTTTTGTCCGAAACGATCGCCCAGCCAGCCACCCGTCCATATCCCGATGATCCCGCCGATCAGCAGTACCGCACCATAGAACAGAGAGGCATTGAGCAGGGTCAGGTTATAGCTGCGCACAAAAAACGAGGGCAGCCAGAAAAATACACCGTAACCCATCATCGATGAAAACGAAGCGCCGAGGGACAGTAACCAGAAACTGGGTTTCGTCATCAGCGTCCGCATGATCAGCTTCAGGCCCGGTGCTTTCACGGCCTCGCGTTTGCGGTCGAAGCCGCCGCGCGGCGGTTCCTTGATGGTCATCCTGAATATCGGCGCGATGAGAATACCGGCGATACCGACGATGAAAAACGCCCAGCGCCAGTTGATCAGGCTGGCGATGATACCGCCGAAAACAATGCCGATGGCGCTACCGATGGGTATGCCGAAAGAATATACGCTCATGGCCCGCGAACGCTGACTGGGCGGGAAGAAATCGGAGATCAGCGAATAGGCCGGTGCCACGCCGCCGGCCTCACCCACGCCAACGCCGAGCCGGGCGCTGAACAACTGCCAGAAATTGGTCGCAAGACCCGAGGCGGCGGTCATGCCGCTCCAGACGACCAGCGCGATGGTCATGATCCAGGTGCGGCTGAAGCGGTCTGCGAGCATGGCCACGGGGATGCCGAGACCGGTATAGAACAGGGCAAATGCCAGCCCGCCCATCAGGCCCAGCTGGCTGTCCGTGAGGCCGAGGTCGGCCTTGATCGGCACCGCGAGAATACCGACGATCTGCCGGTCGATGAAATTGAAGGTATAGACTACGACCAGGATAAACAGCACGTAGGCGCGATTGGTGACTTGATTTTTGTCGTCCATAGGGTCGTGTTTTTGCATTTTCATTCAGTGTAAAGGAAAACGGCGCAGCCAAGGCTGCGCCGTTCTTTAATCAGCCGGTTTCAAGCATCAAAACCAGTTGTATTGCACGGTGGCCCAAACCTGGCGGGGGTTACCGTAAAAAGCGGTGATGTTGTTTTCCAGACCCAGGGTCGGGAAGAAATAACCAGCCACCTTGTACTCTTTATCGGTCAGGTTTTTACCATGGATACCGGCACTCCAATGACCTTCATCCTGCGACCATACAAAGCTCAGATCCCAAAGCGTATACGCGTCCTGGTCGAGGTAGGGGTTCGGCACTTCAAACTGGCTGGTTTCGCCGCGGTAAGACACTGACGTGATCGCAGAGAATTTACCAGGCACGCCAAACAGGTTTGTCGGTGTGGAGTAGGTCAATGTACCTGAAGCGGTCCAGTCCGGTGTGTTCTGGAATACCCGTTCATCCGCTACATCAACACCAAACGCATCGATGAATTCCTTGTAGTCGGCATCGATATAACCAACCGCCCAACCGAAAAGTAATTCGTTACCGTTGCCGTGTCCGAAGTCATTCGCAAGGATCGCCTGGCCTTCCCATTCAACACCATTGATGTCGGCCTTGCCGGCGTTGGAGGTGATACCCACGAAGGTATCCTCGATACCGTCATCGTTGGTGTCATAACCAACCGAACCAGGCACCTGCACGTCGGTGTACTTGGAGAAAAACACCGCGAGCTTGGAGGTCATGCGCCCCTGTAGAGCGGTGGTTTTCCAACCAAACTCCAGGGTCTTGACGGTTTCCGGATCAAACTTCATGAACTCGAATACTTCATCATCACTGACCACGCCGTCACCATCGAGGTCCGGTGCGAGGGATGTCTGACCACGCGGATCAAAGCTTCCGCCCTTGAAGCCTTCACTGTAGGAGGCATAAAGCAGTTGATCGTCATTCGGCGTCCAGTCAACAGATACCCGCGGCGTGAACTTGGTGAAAGTTTCAGAACCATTGAAGTTGGATGTGGTAACGATCGGAATAGCGCTGCCGCCGAATATCGGAGAAGTTCCGCCAATCTTGGTTTGTCTCAGAACGCTTGAAGTACGTTTGTCAGAAGTATATCGGCCACCAGCAGACACGCTCCACTGGTCCGTCAACTCATAGGTGAAGTCCGCAAACAACGACCAGGTTTTGGTATTGACATCACCGCCGGTAAACGCATTGAGGCCCGGCAGACCAATCAAGGTTCCTGTCTGACCCAGAATCACGTCAAACCCGGTGGATGCATCCGCATCGAGGTAATAGAAACCGGCGATACCGTTCCAACGGTCAGCCGAGAACAGCAACTGCAGTTCTTCTGAAAACTGGTTGTTTTCATAAACGGCCGGTACATCGAGATCGGCAACCGGAAGGCTGTCGAAGTCGATCGGCGTCCAGGTTTCGTCATCGCGGTAGGCGAGGATGTTTTTAACCGTGATCAGGTCACTGGCATTCCACTGCGCCGACAGCGAATAACCGGTTGCCTTAACCGATTGCGTCGGGTTGTTCAGACCCGCTTCGGTGTCAAAAACGTCGCCCAGAACCGGGTTGCCGGACACCCTGGCCGGAACCAGGCGATGGCCCTGTCGCGGATCGGAATCGTCATCGACATGATCAAATGCAAATTTCACGAACACGTCTTCGTTCGGCTCCCATTCGGCACTGAACCTGACACCCATTGAATCCCTGTTGTAGTTTTCCATGTTTTTCAGATACAGGTTATCGCCAAAGCCATCGCGATTGAAACTGGCGAATGAACCGCCAATCCTGACGGTGTCGGTGACGGGCACTGAGCCGGTCACAACCAGGTCGAGCATGTTGTACATACCATAGGAAAGCCGCGCATTGCCTTCCATGCGATCCGGGTTCAGACGCTTGGTCACGTACTTGATGGCGCCACCGATGGTGTTACGGCCATAGAGTGTGCCCTGCGGACCGCGCAGCACTTCGATACGCTCAACATCGTAGATGTCCATGACACCGGCCTGCGGACGGTTGAGGTAAACATCATCGAGATAGATGCCGACACCGGACTCGAAACCCGGGACCGGGTCCTGCTGGCCGACGCCACGGATAAACGCAGTCAGCGTGGTGTTGGTGCCACGTGAGACCTTGAGAGTGGTATTTGGCGACATCTGTGCGACATAGGTCAGATCCAGCATACCGAACTCGGCGAGTTCCTGGCCGGATATCGCGGTGACTGCAATCGGCACCTCCATCAGGCTCTCTTCCCGGCGGGTTGCCGTAACGATAACTTCTTCAAGCGTGTTGTTGCTTTCTTCCGTTGATTCGTCCTGGGCAAGCGCATTAGCGGGCATCAGCGCGAGCGTTCCAAGCGCGACTGAAATACCCAGAAATAACTGCCGCCAAACGGCCTTGCCTCTCCGATTATTTTGTCCGGTCTGCATTGTCTCTTTCTCCATCCTGTGTGGGTTTCAAACCGGTCTGTGCCGGCGTGTTGATCTCGTGTGCCTTTGTTATGGTTCAGGCTTTTAGCCGGTTCCGCGGGCATAGCCGGCGGAGCAAACCTTGCCATTACCCCAAAGTATGCAGCATGATGAAACATGAATCAAGTTTCAAGTTATATTGAGAATCAGGTCACAATTGGCACGACTTGCGGTTGCTGCCTTCTTGACTTAGCATGACACCTGAATCAGGTTTCAAGTTATCGAATGCGCTCAGGCCAGGCCGTCGGCGGCGATAACCAAACCACTGGCCAAAGGAATTTGCATGACAAGCATGGGCATTGTCTCTACCGGTACGTACTTTCCGGATACCTACGTTACCGCCGAAGAGATCGCCAGGCAAAGCGGGCTGCCCGAATGGGTCGTCAGGGAAAAGCTTGGTATCGAGCGCAAGTTCGTTGCGGACCCGAAGGTCCATCCCAACGAGATGGCCGTGCGTGCAGCGCAAAAGGCGATTGACAAGGCGGGTATCGACCCGTTGGAGATCGACGTTGTGCTGGGCACCACCGAAGAGTGGCGCGAATACCTGCTGTGGACAACCGCCATCGATCTCGCCCACGAGGTCGGTGCGAAAAACGCCTGGGGCATCGATGTCCACACCCGCTGTGCGACCACCGTCGCGGCCATGCAACTCGCCAGGGGCCTGATGGCCGATGACCCGATGATCAATACGATCCTGATCGGTGGCGGTTATGCGACCTCGCACTTCATCGATCTCACCGACATCAATACCTCTTTCCTTTTTAACATCGGCGCGGGCGCCGGTGCGATGATCGTGAAGCGTGACTGGTTTGAAAACCGCGTGCTCGGCATGCACCTGATCGCGGACGGCACCATGAGCCGTCACGTCATCGTCCCGGCCAGCGGCACCATTGCGCACCCCACGGATGACGCAGTGAAAAAGGGCGGTTTCAAATTCAGGCTGGTCGAGCCCGAGGCCATGAAGAAACGCCTGGGCGAAGTCTCGATCAAGAACTGGCTGACCTGCACCGATGTCGCCCTTGAAAAATCGGGTTTGAAAAGCGACGGCACGCCTTATACACGCAGTGACATCGATTTTTTCAACATGTCCCTGGTCAAACCGTCCGGCCACCGCGAGATGCTCGAGCACCTCGGGCTACGCGAAGACCAGAGTGTTTACATGTCGAAGGTCGGCCACATCGGCGAGCAGGACGCCATCATCAATATCGAGGCAGGTATCGAACAGGGCCGGCTCAAGCCGGGTGACACGATGGCGATCATCGCTGCGGGTATCGGCTACGTCTGGGCTGGAGCAATCGTGCAATGGGGCCCGGTCAAATAATTCCATCTTCGCATTGTGTGACCGACTGGCTCGACAAGCGGGCAAAACTGACACCCGACCGCGTCGCGCTGATTGACTACAGGTCAGGCTCCGAAACGACCTTTGCCGAATGGAACAGCCGCGTCAACCGGACGGCCAATCTCCTCAAAAGCCTCGGCATCGGCAAGGGTGACCGTGTCGCCGTCTACGCCTCGAACCGCAGCGAGTACCTCGACCTGTTCTGGGCCGCGCCAAAGATCGGCGCCATGCTGCAGAACCTGAACTGGCGGCTGACCTCGTTTGAACTAAAAGGCATCATCGACAGCGGCGCCCCGAAAGTGCTTGTCTACAGCGAGGACTGGCGCGCACAGGTCGGGCAACTGAAGCCTTCATTCACAACGGTTGAACACGTCGTCGCGATGACAAATCCGGACCCCGGTGAGCTTGACTTTGCAGAGCGGGACGCCATGTCGGCAGAGCTCCATGACACCCCCGAACTGAGCCTCGACGACCCCTGGGGCATCTACTACACCGGCGGCACGACCGGTCTCCCCAAGGGCGCGGTACTGACCCATGGCAACGTGACCTGGAACAGTGTCAACACCATCACCTCGTGGGGTATCAACAGCCAGCACAAGGCGGCGGTGCAGCTTCCGTTCTTTCATATCGGCGGACCAAATATCTTCATGGCGCCGCTGGTCCACGTCGGCGGAACCACGATCCTGTGCTCCGGCTTCAGCGCGGATGAGACCTTTGACCTCGTCGAGCGCTCGGGCATCACCCATTATGTCGCCGTACCAACGATGTTCCAGATGCTGCAGGAACACCCCAGGTGGGCACGTGCCGATTTCTCCAAACTGGAGTTGGTCATCAGCGGCGGTGCGCCCTGCCCGCTCCCCATCATGCAGAAGTTCTGGGACCGCGGTGTCGACTTCAAGATGGGCTACGGGCTCACCGAGGCATCGGGTAACAATTTCTGGTTGCCGCCCGAACTGGTGCAGAAAAAAATCGGCTCCGTCGGTTACCCGATCTTCCACATCGACATGAAGATCATCCGCGAGGACGGCACCACCTGCGACGACAACGAGGAAGGTGAATTGTTGATCCGCGGCCCGCATGTCGTCGCCGGTTACTGGAATAACCCGCAGGCGACGGCAGAGACCATCCGTGACGGCTGGCTGCACACCGGCGATATCGCCAAGCGCGACGGGGACGGCTGTTACTCGATCCTCGGCCGTTCCAAGGAAATGTTTATTTCCGGTGGTGAGAACGTCTACCCCGCGGAGATAGAATCGGTGCTGCTGGCGCACCCAAAGGTCCATGAAGCGGCCGTCGTCGGCGTTCCCCACAAGACCTGGGGCGAGGTCGGCAGGGCTTTCCTGGTCGTCAAGCCGGGTTTTAACGAGGAAGAACTGAAGACCTTTCTCAGCGAACGCCTCGCCCGCTATAAGCTGCCGCGTTCGTTTATCGTTCTCGATGCGATGCCGTTGACGGCCATCGGCAAACTCGACAAGAAGTTGCTTGCAACACAAGAGGCCCTGGTATGAACGTTCCCATAATTCCCGGTATCACCGCACAAACCATCAGCACCGCCCGCTTGACGACGCGTGTGCTGTTTGCAGGACCCGAAGACGGCATACCGGTGTTGTTCATCCACGGCAACTTCTCCTCCGCCACCTGGTGGGAGGAGACGATGGTCAAGCTGCCGCCGCGCTTCCGCGCCATCGCCCCCGACCAGCGCGGTTTTGGCGCTGCCGACCCTGCCGTTAAGGTCGATGCAACGCGCGGTATGCGTGATTTTGTCGAGGATGCGATCGCATTGATGGACCACCTCGGTTACGAGCGGTTTCACCTCGCCGGTAATTCGCTCGGCGGACTGGTTGCCTGGTGGTTCATGGCCGATGCATCCGAACGCCTGCTGTCTGTCACGCTGCCGGGCCCCGGTTCACCCTATGGGTTCGGCGGAACCCGGGATGCGCACGGCACCCCCACCAACGATGATTTCGCCGGGTCGGGTGGCGGGTTGCTCAACCCCATCCTGATCCAGGGCCTGCTGGACGGTGACCACGGCACCGAGGCGCCATTCAGTCCGCGTAATGTGCTGCGTTTGCTGGTCTGGGGTCCGCCACATATCCCGGACCGTGAGGACGACCTGCTGGAAGCCATGTTCCAGGTGCACATCGGCGACCGGGATCTGCCGGGAGACAAAGAACCATCACCCAACTGGCCCTATGTCAGGCCGGGCAAATGGGGTGCGACCAATGCGATGTCACCAAAGTATGTCGGTGACCTGGTGGAGCGGATTCTCGCCGCGCAAAACAAGGTCAAAGTGCTGTGGATATACGGTGCGGATGACGTGGCGGTATCCAACAGTGCGGCGTCAGACCCGGGCACCTGGGGCCCGACCGGACGACTTCCCGGCTTCCCGGGAGCGGACAGGTATCCGCCGCAGCCGATGATGGATCAGATCAGGGTGTTGCTCGATGCCTATGCACAATCCGGCGGTTATTATGAAGAAGTCGCCGTCCCAGACTCGGGACACGTGCCTTTCATTACCCACCAGGATGAATTCAACACGGTGTTCCACGCGTTTCTGGAGCAGACCGACTAAACGCCGGTAAAAAAACTTGTGGTATCTGCGCGAAGCTAACTTCCGCCGGACATGGGGGTATGCTGCTCCCGAACCGGGAACGGCCAACTCTCAAACAGCAGGCTAACGGCTACCCGCCGGTTGATGGCAATTTTTTCAGGAATTCATCGATGGCCGCCAGAGATGCGGGCTCATTGAGCAGTGGTGCGTGTCCGCGGTTGGGGATGACCGCCGATCGTAATTCCGGCTTGGCCATGGACATGCGTTCGACAATGTCCGCAGAAAGGATGTCGGAAAGTTCTCCACGCAATACCAGGCAGGGCGCCGTGATGGCCCTGAACGCATCCCACGGGTCGACATGGACACCGGCAATGCGGTGTTGACCGCCCTTGCGGATGGCCTCGGCGATGTTGGGGTCGCTATCAGGCACCGGCCGGCCATGGACGCCTTCGCGATAGTTTTTTTGCACGTAAGCACGCCAGAACTCGGCAGGCATGTCCGGCAGCGCCACCTCGTAGGTCCGTTGACAATGCAGGGCCGCTTCATGCCAGTCCGCCAATTCGATGTCCTGGTCGAAAGACGCGAGTATGCGGGCATAGCCGGAGGGTTCAGCCTCGGGTCCGACATCGTTGAACACGACCGCCTTGACCAGTTCGGGCCGTTGCGACGCCATGATCATCGCCAAAAGACCGCCCAGTGAAGTGCCCAGCAATGTGAAGTCGGCAATAGCCAGTTCATCCAACAGGCGCCAGGTATCGCCGATGTAGGTGGCCGGATGGTAATTCGTCCAGTCGTCATCCCGGTCCGAGCGGCCCCTGCCGCGTAAATCGAGGCACAAAACCCGGTAGCGTGAAGCCAGGTGCGTGGCAATTTCGTGGAAATCCTTGCTGTTGCGGGTCAAGCCCGGCAGGCA
>DATCZY010000334.1:0-2480 GCA_036525655.1 Lysobacterales bacterium
GGACAGAAACATGCAAGCCAGTTCACCAGTAAAAGCCTTTTTCAGATGGATTTCGCTAGCCGCTATCAGCATGGCGATAGCAAGTTGTGCTTCCAAACCTACCATTGAGACAGATTACGATCACACGATTGATTTCAGTCAATATAAAACATACGCGTTCTTTAATCCCATGGGTATTGAAAATCCCAACTATTCCAGTATCTACGGCTCAATTTTCCGCGATGCCATCAGCAAGGAAATGGAAAGCAGGGGTTATGTCAAATCCGATAATCCTGACCTGCTGATCAATGTCTCCGGCCGTCTTCAGGAAAAGACCCAGGTGACGACCACATCCGATCCTTACATGGCCGGTGGCTATTACGGTTATCGCCGCGGCGTTTATGGCGCCTGGGGTGGTTATGGTTACGGGACCACCACGCATGTCAGCAATTACACCGAAGGCACGGTCAACGTGGACATCGTTGACCGGGCGCTGAAGCGCATGGTCTGGGAAGGTGTCGCCGTTGGCCGGGTCAATGAAAAACGGACCAATGATGAGACGCGGGCAAATATCTACTCCGGAATTCAGGAGATGTTTGCCGGCTATCCTTTCCGCGCCGCACAATAATTCGAGGTTTGAAAGAGCCGGCCCGGTAGCTCCGGGCCGCTCAACTTTTAACGCTGCGGATTTCAAGTCATTCGCAGCAACAAATACCTGCCGCCGATAATGACCTTGCTTTTGTATGCCACCGAAGTCATTGGCGTAGATTCATTAACAGTCTAGCGGTAAAATGCTGCACTTTCCGCGCAGGAATTCTAAAGGCTTCATATATGTACGCGAATTTACGAGTATTTTTGGTTGCCGGGTTTATGTCGATTCTGGCTTTGCCAGCGTTGAGCGTAGCCGCGTCCAGTGAAATTGATACGGCCTCTGAATCGACAGCCCCGGCCACCAGCGCACCTGGCGCACAGAAATCAATTGAAGAAATTGCACGGGAGATGACCAACCCACTGGCCGCTTTTTACAGGTTCGACTACGAAGGCCAATACAGGACCTATCAGGGCGATATCACAGGGGCAGACGACCAGCATGGCTGGGGCCACTACTTTCAGGTCACGCTTCCCTTCAGGGAAAAGAATGGCAAGGGTTGGGTTTTCAGGTTTGCCTTGCCGTATTTTCCCGACCAGCCAATTTATTGGGCCGACCGGGGCTATGCAGAATGGCGGATTCGCCAGCAGGATCCAACGACCCAGGAGGGTGGATACTGGTATCCGACCCATGGGCATACGGATGCGACGAGTTTTGACCTGGTTTATGGCGGTGTGAATGATTCCGGGCGGATATTGAGTTATGGAATGGCGGGTGAACTGCCCACAACCTCCGACACATCCAACGGTCGACAACAGCTCATTTTAGGGCCGGAAATCAACATCGGTAAAATGACCGGTTGGGGTGTATACGGTGCAGTGATTTCGCACGTCATCGACGTTGCCGAACAGAAGGAGAAAAACCCGCCCGACATGAGCCAGACCACCATCCAGGCTTACCTGAGTTACGGACTCGGCAATGGTTGGCAGCTGATTTCCAATCCCATCATCACCTATGACTGGAAAGGGGACAGTGGCAACAAGCTGAATCTTCCGCTGGGGGGTGGTGTCGCCAAAACCACCAGGATCGGTAAAATGCCATTGAGGATGGCTGCCGAAATTCAATATTATGTGGCCAGCACGGACCGCTTCGGTCCTGACATGTTGTTTAAGTTCAGCTTGAGTCCTATCATGCCGAGCAAGCACACACGGCATTAGGAACCTGCGCGCCCTCGTCACGGGCCCACAATCTATGATTGCACCCAACAAGCTCAACGGTTTTGCGACCATGGTCATCCTGCTTTGCGCAGTACTTTGGTTTGGTACGCTCGGCCAGCGGGATCTGTTTGATCCCGACGAAGGTCGTTACGCAGGGATACCGGCCGCCATGGTGGACACTGGCGACTGGATCACTCCCAGGTTGAATGACATCAAGTACTTTGAAAAGCCTGTCCTCCAGTACTGGGGTACGGCAGCGCTGTTCAAGTTGCTTGGTAAAAGCAATACCAGTGCGCGTTTGTGGACGGCAACGCTCGGGTTTTCGGCGGCCTTGTTTGCGATGCTTGTTGCTCTGCGTCTGTATGACAGACGGGCGGCCATATACGCCTTTTTACTCAGTATCAGTTACCTGATGGTCGTGGCTTTCGGTCACTATCTTACGCTGGATATGGCGCTGAGCGCGTTCCTGGTCATGGGTGTAGGTTGCCTTGTGATTGCGCATTCCAGCCGGACCGATGCAAGTCTGACAAGAAAATGGATGCTGGCCGGTTGGGCCGCGCTTGCGCTGGCGACGCTGACCAAGGGTCTCGTGGCCATCGTTTTACCGGCCGCGACGGTAGTGGTTTACAGCCTTTGGCAAAGAGACTGGAACCTGTGGAAGCATTTGCATCTTTTCAAAGGACTGCTGTTATACC
>DATCZY010000335.1:0-9430 GCA_036525655.1 Lysobacterales bacterium
GCAGCTGCACCTGTCGCAATGGAGACAACAAAAAGGCATAGCGAGCACCCCTGAAAGCGACCCGTGGAGCTGCGGTCTGATCGGGCTCGAATGGAGCAGCATCACCACCACCCTGGGTGAACTGGCCTCAAAGCGCACGGCTTGCAATCCCGCCTGGGCGGTGCAATTCAGCCGCTGGTTCCGTGACCTGGGCCTCATGCCGGGCGATCCCATTGCCATCTATTCGTCCGGGTCATTTCCAGGCCTGCTGCTCAATACCGTTGCCGCGGCAGAGGCGATGCAGTTGGAATCTTTGTTGATCGTGTCCCTTGGGGCCTCCACCTGGGGTGCGAACCACCCCGACATACCGTGGCCGGTGCTGGCTGAAGAACTGAGACGTGGCGGGTTCATACACAAACAGGCCGATTACTACACGCTCGGCGGCGGTGCAGAGCTGGGGCATGGCCTGTCCCCGGAAGGCGAGGCCATTTTGCTTAAGGCAGTGGCAGACTCCGGTGTGGAGTTGCTGATGGCGGACGATTTGCAGGAAATGATTACGCGGAAATCGGAACTGATGCAGGGGTTTGGAACGCGTGTATTGATCAATATCGGTGGCTCTCAGGCCAATCTCGGCGACGATGTCGGGGTGTTGCGCCTGCAGCCGGGCCTGGCTCATGTCGCCGGGGCGGGGCAGGGTGGCAACGGGCTTATCGGTTTTGCCATTGAGAACCATATTCCGGTGATCCACATGTTGAATCTGAAGTCGGTCAGCGCCATGGCCGGAATCCCCTATGACGGACCACCACGTAAAACGATTGCAAGCGGGAAAACTCCCTGGTGGTCAGGCATCGGCGTGGCTTTGTTCTTTGTCGTTTTATTGACACACAAGCGTTGGAGGCTGGAGCCGGGTGAAGGCTGAGAACCGGCCCTTGAGTGGCGCGTATGTCACGCCACGCCGCAGATGACTCATCGTTATATGTGTACCAGTACGGCAAAGATGTATACTCGCCGAGGCTGTTTCATGGATGTCTGTTTTCATGCGTTTACGACACATTGAAGTTTTTCATGCAGTTTACACCTGCGGGTCTGTGACCCGTGCAGCGGAAGTCCTCAAGGTCTCCCAACCATCGATAAGCAAGGTGCTGGCCCACGCGGAACAGCAACTCGGCTTCGCGCTTTTCACCCGCGTGCGCGGAAAGCTCCTGCCGACCCCCGAGGCCAACCAGCTCTTCGTTAGGGTTGCGCAGGTTAACGATGGCGTGGACCGCTTGCGTCAATTGGCAGCCAAACTGCGCTCCGTGGAGAAGGGTACGATACGGATCGCGGCCACGCCGGCATTCGGGATCGATTTTCTGCCCGGGGCCATTGCCAGTTACAGGGCGTTGCATGGCGACATCATGTTCAGTCTCGAAACCCTGAGACACGAGGAATTGTCCAGTGCCCTGCTGGATTCACGCATCGACATCGGTCTTGCATTTGACCCGGGAAACCTGCCGGGCATCAATGGCGAGTTGCTGGGTCACGGGCGCTTCGTGGTCATCGCTCCGGCCAATATGGACCTCGGGCATACGGGGCCGTTGAAACTCGAAGATTTGATCGGTCTACCGTTCATCAGCCTGGACAACCAGGGGCCACTGGACCGGTTTTTGACGGCCCACATCGAAGCCGGGGATATCCGGCTGAATTCCGTGGTTACGGCCGGCTCTTATCAACTGGCCAAGGCCTTCGTGGCGCAGGGTGTGGGCGTTTGCATCGCCGACGAGGTGACGGCCCGCTCCGGCAGCCAGGCCGGCGTGACCATTCGTAAACTGGAACCGACCCTGAGGTTCCGCATCGCCGCACTGCACAAGGATCATGAATCAGCCTCCCTGGTGTGCAGGGAGTTCATAGACCACCTGAAGCACCAGCTGAAAATCTTTCTGCGCCGCAGGAACAATATGTATTCCGAAACCGCCGACAGAGAAATCAACGCGTAGTGGTATAGCGCCCGGCAGGCCCCTATACTCATTACGATTATGCAAATCATCGCGCTGCTCATCATCGCCGTCACGGTCTTTTTAATCGCCCGGCGTTATCAAACACACGCAACCCTGTTCATGGCCGGATTTGCACTCCTGACCACGGCGCATTTTGCACAGGTCCGGATCGATGGGGCAGGGGCGGAAGGATCGCTGACCGGTTTGTTTGCTTTCGACCTGTTTGCGATGGTCAGCGAGGCATTCTCAACGCGGGTTGCACGCATCGGCATGATCATCATGGCCGCTGGCGGTTTTGCAAAATACATGTCCACGATTTCGGCTTCCACAGCGCTTGTTAACCTGTCCATCAAGCCGCTTTCGCGTATCAGTAACCCCTATTTGTTGCTGGCCATTACCTACGTCGCCGGTCAGTTCCTCAATGTTTTCATACCCAGCGCTGCCGGTCTTGCCATGCTGCTGCTGGTTGCCATGTACCCGACACTCGTCCAGCTCGGAATCCGTCCGGTTGCGGCCGCCGCCGTGATTGGCACCACCGCCTGTCTCGACCTCGGCCCAGCGTCACCGGTTTCCAACGTGGCGGCCGAGGTGATCGGAATTTCTCCGATCGAGTATTTTGCGCACTATCAAATCAAAGTTGCGGCGGTAGTCGTGCCGGTTGTCGCAGGCCTGCACTTTTTTTGGCAGCGCTGGTGTGACCGTCGTGAGAGCGGCGATCAGGATGCGAGCGAGCTGGTTCCACCCGCGTTAGATGAAGGGAGGGAAACCGTGCCGGCAGCGTATGCCCTGATGCCGATCTTGCCGTTGTTGCTACTGCTCGTTTTCAGCCCGTTGGTGGTTACCAGTATCCGCTTGGACGTGGTCAGCGCCATGTTGATCAGCCTGGCTATCGGTATGGCGTGCGAGAGCGTCCGCCATCGGAGTCTGCGTAAGGGGTTGCATGGAATCACGTCTTTTTTTCGCGGTATGGGTGATGTTTTCAGCTCGGTGGTGACCCTGATCGTCGCCGCGGAAGTCTTCGCCATGGGTGTCAAGGCCACCGGTCTGATCGCCTCTTTGGTCGCGGTGGTCGAAAGCAATGAGATGGGCAGCGGTGTCATGGCGGCGACGCTGGTTCTGCTGCTCGGCATTGCCGCACTGCTCACGGGTAGCGGCAATGCGGCCTTGTTCAGTTTCTCAGGCATGATACCGGGTATCGCAAGTAGAATGAATGCTTCGATCGTGTCGCTGATCCTTCCGTCCCAGTTTGCCGGCGGCCTGTTCAGGAGTTTCTCGCCGGTGGCGGGTGTCATCATTGCGGTGGCGGGTGCAGCCAACGTCACGCCATTTGCGATCGTAAAACGAACCTCGGTGCCAATGCTGGGTGGCGTTGTTGCAACCCTCGTTGCGAGCCGCCTGCTGATCTGAATCAGTTCGGTTGTTTCACCAGGTGTTGATCGAGAAAGCTGGAGATTTGCGCCCGCAGATCGATGGTTTTGCCACTGTCGTTTGTGTCCACGGGCGCAAAGCTGTGACCGAAGCCTTCGAGAAGGATGGCCTTGAAGTCGTAAGCTCTTTCTGCATAGTCTTTCTGAAAAGCCGCGTGCTGGTCCGGGTAAACCACCGTGTCGCTGGCACCCTGGATATGCAATACGGGTGGGGCGCCGCCAGGCTTGCCTTGCCTCAGCCAGTAAGCCGGTGAATGATAACGATTGATCTCCGCGTCGCCCGACCTTCTTTCCTGCTGCCGTGTTTCAAAATCATACGGTCCGTAAAAACCGACCAGTGCAGCGGCGGTGAATAGCGGGGTTGAATAGGCAAAATGATCGAATAGTGCTTGGCCACCCTGGATGTAAAGGTTTGACAAACAGCAACCCGCGGAAAACCCTAGCATGCCGAGACGACTGAAATCGTAATCATGCTGTCTGGCCTGATCGTGAAGGAATGCGAGCGCATCCGCCAGGTCGAAAAGGTTCCTGGGCCACATAGAAAACCGGTTGTCACGGGTCGCAAGGGTGTACGAGATGGATGCGCAATTGAAACCGGCCTCAATCAACAGCTCGATTGACTGTCGGCAGCGCCCGTCGTCCCTGCTGCCGGAATGAAATCCGCCGCCATGCAAACAGGTGACGAGCGGCCGGCCGGGTTGATCCACGAGGTACAAATCCAGGCTTTGTTTTTCGTTGTAGGCCAGACCTTTCAATTCACGGGTCATACGCGTCTCGCATGATCCTCAACACCGGCTGCAACATCGTGGGCGCTGGCGCAGGCCAGTGTCCAACCGAGCATGCCGTGACCCGTATTGAGATGAACACCTTCGATGCTGCTCGGGCCGACCAGCGGCCGGCTGTCGGGTGTCATAGGCCGGAATCCGCCCCATTCGCCGCGGGAACCGGCATCGTAATCGGCCATCGACGGGGCGATTTTACGTGCGGTATCCAGCAGTGTTTGTGTCCTCGCTTTGTCCATGCCGGTGCGGTAACCGACGAAATCGGCAAAACCCGCGATCCGTATCCGGTCACCGAGCCGGCTAAATACCATTTTGTAGTCCGAGGCTGTAATGGAGACCGAATTGGAGGTCTCGATGGCCGGTAGCGTGAGGCTGTAGCCACGCATCGGGTAGATGTTTGTGCTGATGCCGAGCGGGTGCAGCAATTGCCCGCTCCAGGCGCCAAGGCAAACGACCACCGCATCGGCCTCGAGTATGCCGCGGTCCGTTTCCACCGCCGTCACCCTGTTTTCACGGGTAACGATTTTTTGCGCCTGGGTATTGAGCTTGAATTCCGTCCCCCTGTTCAGCTTCAACCACTGGCAAAGGCCGGTGGTGAATTCGAGGGAGTCACCCACCTGGTCACTCTCCGAATAAACCGCGCCGGCATATTGGCTGGTGAGATGCTTGAGTGCAGGTTCCATTTCGACTGCTTCGGCAAACGTAACCACCCGCGCATCGCAACCGAACTGGCGCTTGAGCGCACAAACCTGTGAAGCCTCCGTCATCGCTGCATGATCGCCGAGCATGACCAGCTTTCCAGCCTGGCTAAATGAAAACTGCAGTCCGGTTTGCGAGCGTAGCCCGATCATCAGTTCCGCCGAGCGCAGAGCGAGTTGCAGGATCGCTGTCGTGTTCTGCCGGTTTTGATGGCTGGAGCACTGGCGCAGGAAAGCCTGGCCCCAGCACAGTAACTGTGCGTTGATGGCCGGCCGGACATGAAAGGCGGGGTCGAGTCCAGCCATGATTTTTGGAAACTTGGATAATAATGCCGGGCTGGCCATGGCATCGGTAAAGCTGTAGGAAAGTTGTCCGCCGTTGCCGGCACTGGCGCCGGAGGCGACCGAATCTGCACGATCCACCACCGTGACACGATGGCCGTGTTCGGATAGATAGTACGCCGTGGTAACACCGACCACACCGGCGCCCAGGACAACAACGTGCATATTACCCCCCCGTGTGAAAACCAGGAATGACCTGGTTACAGATTGTAATGGGCGTTGGCCTGTCTTCTCCAATGATAATTTATAATGAACTCATATCTCGGGTTTATGAGTCAAGTCCTTAGTGGCCCTTGCAGGAATGTATTCAATTCCACTTTCAGATGGTTGATAAAGCGCTGTGTTGTGACAGAAAACGGATCGGATACCGATTGCAGTAACGAAACTTCAAAACGTAACGGCGGGTCCAGGTAGCGGGCGATGACGTTATCATGACCGGATGACCTGGCGGTAATTTCGTCAATCAGGGCGGTGCCGGCGCCATGGGCCACCAGGGCTTTTGCCATCTGGTAGGTTTCAACGCTGGCAACTGTTTGAAAATGAATGTTGTTGGCTTCGGTGTGGGTGGCAAGCAACTGCCCAAGCGGACTCCGTGTGTTCAGATTGATAAAACGCAAGCCATCCAGGTCTTTTAAACGCAGTTTTGTTTTATCTCCCAAATCAAGTGATTCATGGGTGAGCGCGACAAACTCCGCCGTTACCAGTGGATCAATCTTGATGCCGGCCGAGGCGGGCGGGTTAAAGACGATGCCAAAGTCCACCCTCAACTCTCTCAGCGCGCGGACGACCTGGTGCTGATGAAGGGTTTCCACTTCAAACACCGTCTGCGGGTATTTATCGAGGTAGGTCGCAATGGCTGCGGGAATGACATCGATACCGAGTGCGGGGGTCATCGCAATACGGATCATACCCGCCTGCGCTGAACCGAGGTTTTTTGAGACCCGGCGAAGCTCATTGATGTTCCGGTACGCGTCGTTGACATGATCGATCAGGCGATCCGCCTCCCTGGTGGGAGTGATTTTGCCCTTGTGCCGATCAAACAACGGGTACCCCAGTTGTTGCTCGGCGTGCGCCAGCACCTTGCTGATGGATGGCTGTGAGACGTTCAACAGTTTCGCCGCAGCCGTGATGGAACCGCTCGTGTAGACCGCGTGAAACACTTCGATATGTCTTAATCTCATTGCCAAAACCGATGATGGATATTTTGCAAAGTATAACCACAGGTTATCGGTTACGTTTGAAGAATCATTGGAAATCTGCTTCGATCGGGATAAGATTGTGAAAATAAAGTTAAACACGGGTATGAAAACTTGATATGTGTTTTGACCCGTGTGTTTTTGTGTAGAAGGTGGAGCCCTTGAACCACCCGGATACCGTTAGATTGCAATCAAACCGAGTCTTTTGACAGATACGATCAAGTAGGGAGTCTTTATCATGAGGAAGCAATCCCGGCCAGACACTGGCAGGCTATTGAAAAAATGCAAAACATTATCGATTCAGTTCACTTTAACACTCATCTTCTTCACAGTTTTGGCCGGGCCGGTGCAGGCCACGGGCAAAACAGTAGATATCGACGTGGCAGCGATGCCGGCCAATTCTGCAATTGAGTCTTTCCGTGCGCAAACCGGCTTTAAGGTTGAATTCTCCGCCGATGAGCTTTCCGGACGCCAAAGCCAGGCGGTTAGCGGCAGTATGAGTGCAGAGCAGGCGCTTGAAATCTTGCTGGCCGGGTCAGGCCTGAAGGCGACGCTGAAAGATGCCGGGACCTTCGTGATCACGGCCCAAAGCGATCTCTCCAGGACCACTCGCCTGGCGCAATCAACAGCGGAAACCGATGAAGCGATTTTGGAAGAAGTCGTCGTGACAGGTACGCAGATCAAAGGCGCCGCCATTTCCGAGGCCTTGTCGGTATCTGTGATCAGTTCGGAAGACATCGAAGCTTACGGCATCACGTCCGGTGATGATCTTTTGGCTTCGATGACGGAGCAGGGACAGAACTTTCAGAGTGAATCTGAAAATATCTCCGGCGGTGTGAACTCCGTGCGCGGCGATATCGGCGCCTTCAACCTGCGTAACATGGGTACCGGCAATACGCTGGTGCTGTTGAACGGTCGCCGCATGGTGCAGGCCGCCGGTTACCAGACCGAGGAAGTCGGCGGCAGTTTCGTGCCGGTCAACTCGGTGAACTCGAACGAAATCCCGGTGCTGGGTGTGCGGCGTGTCGAAGTGCTGCGTGACGGCGCATCAGCCATTTACGGCGCCGACGCGGTGGCCGGTGTGGTTAACACCGTATTGAAGAACAATTTCGAAGGCCTGAACGTCCGCGTGCGTTACGACTGGTACGACAATATTCCGCGCAATGACATCCGGGCGAATATCGAGTGGGGCCACGACTTCAATGAAGGCCGTACCAATATCAGCCTTTTTGCCGATTTTTATCACCGCGACAGGGTCAGCTCCCGGGACGATAAAAGGTGGGCCGATTCTGACATGAGATGGCAATTGCCCGACGGTTCACCGTGGGCATCCGGCACCGCTTTCAAGAACGACAGCATTGATTCTCTTTTTGGCCAATTTGATATGAGCGGCAGCGTCTCGGGCGTTACCGATTCGGCCGGTGAGTTTGAAGCCTGGCCGATCGATGATCCCAATTGCCAGCGTTCCCAGGCCTGGATTATCAATGACATTATGTGCGGACTACCTGATGGTGTCGGCAAACTGGAAGATGGCCGAAACGGCCCGTATCGTTACAATTCAAACGATAACCGTGATCTGTATTCAGATCTGGACCGCTATAACATCTTCATGTTCATGAATCATGAATTCGATAACGGCGTTGAAGCGTATACGGAAGTTTCCTATTACAAAGCCAAGACCAACCTGGTGCGTCATCCTGCTACGATGACGACGGGTGTTGAACTGGTCGTGGGTGCGCAGAACTATTACAACCCGTTCGGCCCCGTTGGCTCTCCAAATCGCTTACCACCGGAGATTATCGGCGAGGATTTTCCCGCCGGCGGCAAGTCTCTGCTAATGGATTTTTACCGATGGGCAGAATATCCAAGGGTCAATGAAAATGAAGCCACCACCTGGCGTGTGCTGCAGGGTTTCCGAGGTGCATGGGGCGACTGGGACTGGGACGGTGCAGTAGTCTGGTCGCAAGCAAAACGTGAAGATGTCACTCACAACCGTATTTCCAATACCCTGATGCAGGAAGCCTTGAACGATCCCACCCCGGCGGCTTATAACCCGTTCAATGGTGGATCAATAACGTCAAATGTCGAAAGGGCATTGATCGACGTCTACCGCAAAAACAAGACAGATCTCAAGATGGCGGATTTCAAGGTCAGCAGGAATAACCTGTTCAACCTGCCGGCAGGTCCGGTCGGCTTTCTCGCCGGCGCCGAATGGCGGGAAGAGTCATTCAAAGATGATCGCGACCCAAGACTGGATGGCACCATCGCTTTTACCAACCGCTCTGAAGACACCTATCCATTCATATCCGACGTGATGAACTCAAGCCCTTCAGGCGACAGCAGTGGCAGCAGAAAGACGACCTCTCTGTTTGCCGAGTTTGCGGTGCCCGTGTTCAGCACGCTGGACCTGCAATTGGCCGCACGTTATGAACATGCATCCGATTACGGTTCCTACACGGTTCCCAAGGTGGCCTTTGGCTGGCGCATATTTGAACCATTGTTGATCCGCGGTTCCTGGTCAAAGGCGTTCCGCGCACCCAACCTGATCACGGTCAATGAAGACCTCGTGGTGCGTACCAATACCATCGAAAACCAGGTCTGCCGCTACGGTGAAGATTTTGGCGGTGAAGGTGCGGAAGATGAACTCGTTTGTAGTGGCGGCGTGCAGCGCCGGGCCGAAGGCAACCAGAACCTCGATCCTGAAAAATCCACAAATACCTCGATTGGTGCGGTCTGGGAGCCGGTCGAAAACCTGATGATTACCCTCGATTTCTGGTCAATCAAGAAGAAGGACACCATCGGCCTGTTTGGTGAAACCAATGCCACCCTCCTTGATCTTTTGTTGAGGTTGGAAGCCGGTACCGGTAATTGCGACGCTGTCGTTGGTAACCCTGCGATTGGATATGGTGAAGTTGACCCCAACGACATCCCGTACTACCTGGCAGCAGGCATTTGCCCGATTGGTCAGACCATCTATGTGGAAGACGGCTACCAGAATCTGGATACACGCACCGTCAAAGGTCATGACAT
>DATCZY010000336.1:0-4780 GCA_036525655.1 Lysobacterales bacterium
CTGGTGGATCGATCATGGTTCCCAGGCTCTGGAGAGGACACTGGCGGAAGCCACCGCGTGCGGCGCAGAAGTGCTGCGCGCCAAAGGCGGGAACGGACACCGGCTGATCCGCGAAAAATATACCTGGGAGCGGGTAGCTGCAAGCACCATCGAACTGTATCGCTCCCTTCTTAAGGGAAAGCAACAATGAGTATCAAGAAACAGGCCATCAGGAAATTCCAGGACCGCTCCGCCATTATCGGCATCATCGGTCTTGGCTATGTCGGTTTGCCGCTGGCGCTGCGCTATGCCGAAGCGGGCTACACCGTGCTGGGTTTCGATGTCGATCCGGTCAAGCCCGAAAAAATTGCCGCCGGCCTGACCTACTTCCAGCATATCCCTGACGAAAGGGTGAGGAAAGCGGTGCAAGCCGGCTTCAGCGCAACGACGGATTTTTCCAGGGCAAACAAAGCTGACGCGCTGATCATTTGCGTACCGACGCCGCTTAAGGAACACCGCGAACCCGACATCAGCTTCGTGACTGATACCATGGATACGATCACGCCTTACCTGCGTCCCGGCCACGTGGTTTCATTGGAGAGCACGACTTATCCCGGAACCACGGAGGAGGAACTCCGCCCGCGCATGGAACAAGCCGGTTTCACTATCGGCGAGGATGCCTTCCTGGTTTATTCACCGGAACGCGAGGATCCGGGGAATACCCGTTTCACCACGCGGACCATTCCGAAGGTGGTCAGCGGGTCTACACCCGCTTGCCTGGCGGTCGGCACTGCGCTCTATTCCGGGGTGATTGACCAGGTTGTACCGGTCACCTCCACGCAGGCCGCTGAAATGACCAAGCTGCTGGAGAACATCCACCGCGCCGTGAATATCGGCCTGGTCAACGAAATGAAAGTCGTGGCCGACCGCATGGGCATCGATATTTACGAGGTGATCGATGCGGCGGCTACCAAGCCCTTCGGCTTCGTGCCGTATTACCCCGGTCCCGGCCTTGGCGGGCACTGCATTCCGATCGACCCCTTCTACCTGACCTGGAAAGCGCGCGAGTATGGTGTGAACACCCGCTTTATCGAACTGGCAGGCGAGGTGAACAGATCCATGCCGCGCTGGGTGGTCGGAAAGATTACCGATGCGCTCAATTCAGTTTTGAAATCGGTGAACGGAAGCCGGGTGCTTGTGCTGGGTATCGCCTACAAGAAAAACATCGATGACGTGCGTGAATCGCCTTCGGTGGAGATCATGCAGCAGCTTCGGCAAATGGGGGCCAGGGTTGAATACTGCGATCCGTACTTCCCGCAGTTTCCGCCAATGCGCCGTTACGACTTCGACCTCGAGAGCAGGGTGCTGACGGCCGAAATGCTCAGGGAGTATGACTGCGTGGTCATTGGTGTCGATCACGATTGCTTCGACTACGAACTGATTTTGAATGAGGCGCGGTTGCTGGTGGATACGCGCGGCAGAGTGAAGGGGAAGCATGCGCACGTCTTCCGCGCGTGAAAACCGGGCGGGCGTGCCCTTGCTGGTATTTGCCGCAGGCAGCCTGAAGAAGGGTGGCGGCGGTATCGCGGAACTGTCCCGGCAGGTCTTTGCAACCCTTTTGGAAATGCGCCGGGAAAACCAGCTCGATCTGGAATTGCATGTGCTCGATGACCCTGGCCCCGTTTTCGGTGATGAACTTTTCCTGTTGCAGGATCTGCCGGCCATGCGCTGGTACGCAGGAAACCGGCTGAAATTCTCCACCGGACTGTTGCGGCTGCGCCCGCGGGTTTTTTTGTTTGACCACGTGGGATTGGCGCGTCTGCAGGGCCTGATTTCAGGAATCCTGGCGCGGCCTTACCTGTTGCTGATACACGGCGTCGAAATCTGGAACAACCGCCGTTCGGACTATCACAGGACGGCCCGCAGGGCTGCGCTGCTGATAGCCAACTCGGAATACACTGCACGCAAGGCCCGACTGCATTATCCTGACCTGCCCGAAATCGCGGTGTGTTGGCCGGGCAAGGATGGGCCCGCGGAACACGTTACAAATACTGAAACGCGTTTCGACACGCTCGGGCCCCACGCCATGCTGATCGTCGGACGGCTGGATGCACAGCAACGACACAAGGGCCATGATCAGTTGATCGAGGCCATGCCGCTGGTGCTGAAGCAGGTTCCGGATGCCCAACTGGTCATTGCTGGCGGCGGCAGCGACCGTGACAGACTGGAAAGCAAGGCAAGGGACGCGGGCGTGGCAGACAGCGTGCTGTTTGCCGGTCGCGTCGAGCAAGTGGAACTGCAGGAACTTTACGCCCGTTGCGCTTTGTTCGCGATGCCCAGCGATGGGGACGGGTTCGGCCTCGTCTTCCTGGAAGCCATGATGAATCGGCTGCCGTGCGTTGGCCTGGCGCAGGGCGCCGCGGCGGAAATTTTCGAAGACGGGGCTTCTGGTGCGCTGGTGGACCGGGATGATATTCCTGCCATGGCCAACCGGCTTTCCGGCCTATTATGGGATGCTTCGCGGCGACTGGGGCTGAAGGAGGCAGGGTATCGCCGCTACTGCTCGAAGTTCACGGCAAAGCATCACTCTGCAAGGCTCAGGTCTGCTCTCGCCAAACAACTGGATTTATAACCATGCACCTCGATAAATTCGAAAATTCTCATTTCGACCGTGGCAAACCCCGATGGGTGGAAGCGCTGTGGCGTGTTCTTGAAGGCCTGTTATTCAATAGCTGGCTTCCCGGATCAGGCTGGCGCGTCATGTTACTCCGGTTGTTCGGCGCCGGTATCGGCGATGGCGTGGTGATCAAGCCCTATGTCAGGGTGAAGTTTCCCTGGAAGCTGCGCATCGGAAACCACAGCTGGATCGGCGAGCAGGCCTGGATCGATAACCTGGCGGACGTTCATATCGGCAGCCATTGCTGCATTTCCCAGGGCGTCTATCTGTGTACCGGCAATCACCGCTGGGATCTGGATTCATTCGACTTGGAAGCCAGGCCAATAACCATAGGCGCCCACGGCTGGATAGGGGCTATGTCAAAATTGGGGCCGGGCGTTGTCGTTGAAGAGGGTGCTGTATTGTTATTGGGCGGAGTGGCCGCGGACAAGCTGGAATCCTGGAGCATTTACGGCGGCTCACCAGCGCAACTGATTCGGAAACGGCCGCAGATCCGCTGAATTGCTGATGCCTGAAATATCCATCATCACACCCAGCTTGAATTCATCGGCCATGATTGCCGACTGCTTGCGCTCGGTTGCTCAGCAGACGGTCAGTGCGCAGCACACGGTAATAGACGGGTTTTCGACGGATGGCACGCTCGAAGCCATTCGTGAATCTGGTGCCGATGTCGAAGTTGTCCGGGAACCCCCGACGGGTATTTACCCGGCAATCAACTCCGGTATAAGGGCTTCTTCCGGCGACATTGTCGGCAGTCTAAACGCCGATGATTTCTATGCAAGCCCGGATGTATTGGAAAACGTCGCTGCCGTTTTCGAGAACACTTCGATCGAAGCCTGTTATGGCGATCTTTGCTACGTGGATCAGAACGATCCGTCGCGTATCGTGCGCTACTGGCGTGCCGGGGAGTACCGCCAGGGTCGATTTCGTCATGGATGGATGCCACCGCATCCCACGTTTTTCGTGCGCCGCCGGGTCTATCAACAATTCGGTTACTACAGGGCGGACCTGGGAACCGCGGCAGACTACGAACTGATGCTTCGCTTCTTGCTGAGGCACGGAGTCAACGTGGTATACCTGCCACAGGTGCTGGTCAACATGCGTACCGGCGGGGCAAGCAACGTTTCACTGAAAGCGCGACTGGACGCCAACAAGATGGATCGCCGTGCCTGGATGGTGAACGACTTGCATCCCTGGCCATGGACAACGATCGTGAAACCACTTCGAAAAATTGGACAATGGTGGAGCAAGCCGGTTGGAAGCTAGCCTGAAATTTCCCATCATTACCTATAGTGTTATCATTGCGAATTGCCACGCTTCCACATGTATAATGTGACGTTTTGTGGCTTTCGCGGGGGTTGAATCGTCTTGAAATTGGCTGATATTACAAAAGCACTGATTGTTTCAGCCGTTTTCACGTGGCCTTGTGTGCTGTTTGCACAAAATTACGACGATCCGGGACTCGGTGAGAAGCCGGTCTCTGCTCATCCGCAGGACTACAAGCCTTTGGGCATCAGGGCCGGCAGCTTCATGTTGCATCCCGGCGTGCAACTGGCGGCTGAGTTTACCGACAATGTTTTCTATACGCAGAATTTACAGCAAAGCGATAAAATCTTCCACATCCGGCCGTACATCAGCGCACAGAGCACATGGAGTAGTCATTCGTTAAACGTCAAGCTCGCAGCGGATATCGCCCGTTATGCCGACTATGATTTCCGCGATTACGAGGATTATTTCCTCATCGCAAGCGGCCAGGTGGATGTAAAAAACCGCAGTTATTTCAGTTATGGTGGTCAGATCATGAATTTGCACGAGGGCCTTGGCGACCGCAACTCGGAACAAAGCTTACTGGAACCGACGCGTTACACGCTGTACGGCGCCAATATCGGTTACGATCATACTTTCAACCGTCTGTCCCTGGGCGCAATGCTGACCTGGAACCGCCTGGACTTCGATAACGTCAGCTCCTTGATCGAAGGCGAAATCAATAACGCGGACCGTGATCGTGACGCCTACAATTGGAGCTTTCGGGCCGCTTACCAGTTCCGCGTGGGCGTACAGGCGTTTGCGAGTTACAGCAGCGGCACCATCAAGTACGATGAACAACTGGACCGCAATGGTTAT
>DATCZY010000337.1:0-4384 GCA_036525655.1 Lysobacterales bacterium
GCGGGCCTTGAGTTCCTTTTCGCGACGGTCTTTTTCGACCTTGTGCGCGGCCGCTTTTTCCGCTTCCTGCCGGGCTTGTTCCTGGCGCTGCTTGATCGCGCCGGTGTCCACCATCACGGCTTCAATGGTCATACCGGTCAATGCCGGCGGTCTGAATGGTTTCCACGTCATGGTGCCAAGGACAACCAGCGCGGCCATCAAAACATGAACCGCAACTGCCAGGCTAAAGGCTTTGGTTTGTTCCCAAAGTTCACGCATCTAACGATTAGCCCCCGCCCTGGCTCTCGAGGGATTCGAGCGGGTCGCTCATCAGACCCACCTTGGTCACGCCGGCCTTTTGCAACAACACCATTGCGGCGTAGATGTGGCCATAACCCACGGCCTTGTCACCCGCCACCAGCACCTGTATTTCAGGGTTGCGGCGGACGATCGCGGATACCGTGGTCACCAGTGTCTCCGGGTCTATCAGACCACTGGAAACGCCGCTGGCCTCACCTCCTGCATTCAGGTACAGGTCGCCGTTGGTCAGAACGGTGACCACCATCGGTTCTTCGTTCTGCTGACTGTCCAGCGGTTCGGCATCTGCTTTTGGCAGATCGACCTCAACACCAAGGTTCAATAACGGTGCCGTGATCATAAAGATAACGAGCAAAACCAGCATGACGTCGATGTAGGGAACCACGTTTATCTCGGCCATGGGCCGGCGTCTGATGCGTTTCGTCTGCATGATGCGGTACGCCCTTAATTACCTACCAACGCGTGTGCCTGGCGCTGCAGGATGCTGGAAAACTCTTCGGTAAAGTTTTCGTAACGCGTCTCGAGACGTTCCACCTGGTTGGAGTAACGGTTGTAGGCAATGACCGCTGGAATAGCTGCGAACAGACCCATCGCGGTGGCGATCAGGGCTTCGGAAATACCCGGGGCGACCATCGCGATGGTTGCCTGGTTGACATTGGCCAGTTGATGAAAGGACGTCATGATGCCCCAGACGGTTCCGAACAGACCGATGTACGGGCTGGTTGAACCCACGGTCGCCAGGTAGCTGAGGTTGTGTTCAAGGCGGTCGGTTTCTCTCACCAGGGCGATACGCATGCCACGCTGGGCTGCCTCTACGAGCACGCCCGGGGTCATTCGCCCCTGTTCGCGCATACGGGAGAATTCCTTGAACCCGGACTCGAAAATCTGTTCCAGCCCGTCACCGCTGTTATTGCGACTGACCTTCTCGTAAAGCTGCGTCAGATCGGTGCCCGACCAAAAACGCTCTTCAAAAGCCTCCGCACCCTTTTCCGCCAGGGCCAGGGCCATACGCTTGCGGAAAATAATCATCCATGATGATACCGAGGCTGCCAACAGGATCAGCATCACCATTTTGACCATCCAGCTGGCCTGGAGTATGAGTTGCCAGATTTGTAAGTCACTTTGCATTATCTATCTCCGCCCTGATCCATCGGGGCATACGGGTTGGTTTGAAATTGTCTGCCTGCAGGCATACAGCCGTCAGTTTGGCTGTTGCCACGAGTTGCCGGTCTGAACAACGGGTCATGTCCTGGTTAAAAGTCATCCTTACACCGCCGGCTTTTACACTGTGAACCGTGATATCCAGTTCATCATCCAGACGCGCGGCCTGTACAAAATTGATATCCATATGGCGGATGGCGAACAGGACATTATCCTCACCGGCCAGTTGCGACTGGTTGATACCTTTACCCCGGAGCCACTCGGTACGCGCACGTTCAAAAAAATTCAGGTACTGGGAATGGTAAACCACTCCACCGGCATCGGTGTCCTCCCAGTAAACCCTTACCTTCCAGACAAACGGATTCATCTTTGGTTCTGTGAACGCGAATAATACATCAAGGGACCCGGACGACTTCAAGTATCGAAAACAGCCCAATACGCCCGGGATTTTCCTGATTGATCGATAAAGTCATCAATGTTTCGTCCACCATGCTGAAGTATTCCGATTAATACGTCGTAAAACTGAAAAAGGGTTTATGAACCGGAAAATAAATCGGCATTGCCGTTATTGCTATCCCTGCCCGGGTGTTCCAAACCGAAATGCCGGTAGGCCTTGGCGGTCACCATGCGACCCCTTGAAGTCCGTGTAATGTAGCCCTGCTGAATCAGGAAAGGCTCGAGCACGTCTTCCACTGTTCCGCGCTCCTCGGACAAGGCTGCGGCAATGCTTTCAATACCCACCGGGCCGCCGTCGAAATTGTCAATAATCAGTCTCAACAGGCGCCGGTCCATGGTCTCAAAACCACTCGCATCCACCTTCAGCATTTCCATCGCGCCCCGGGCGATCTCGGCATTGATCAGGCCATCACCCCTGACCTCGGCGAAATCACGCACGCGCCGCAGCAGACGGTTTGCGATACGCGGCGTACCCCGGGCGCGGCTTGCGATACCCATGGAGCCCTCTTCATCGCAAGGGATATTCAAAATGCCGGATGATCGCGTGACGATTTGTTGCAATTCCGCCGGGCTGTAAAACTCAAGACGCTCGACGATACCAAAACGGTCGCGTAATGGTGAGGTCAGCAGACCGGCACGGGTGGTGGCGCCCACCAGCGTAAAACGCGGCAGGTCGATCTTGATGGAACGCGCCGCCGGTCCTTCGCCGATCATGATATCGAGCTGGAAATCTTCGAGGGCCGGGTACAGCACCTCTTCGACCACCGGTGACAGGCGATGGATTTCGTCGACGAACAGGACGTCACCGGGTTGCAGGTTGGTCAACAGCGCGGCCAGGTCACCGGCGCGCTCCAGCACCGGACCGGAAGTCTGGCGCAGGTTAACGCCCATTTCATTGGCGATGACGTGCGCCAGCGTGGTTTTGCCGAGTCCGGGCGGACCAAAAATCAAGACGTGGTCCAGCGCCTCCTGGCGACGGCGGGCCGCTTCGAGAAAAATACTCAGCTTTTCGCGCATCGCCTGCTGGCCGATATATTCGTCCATGGTGCGCGGACGCAGCGTGATATCCAGTGCCTTGTCGGAAGGCGTATCCACGGGGTTCACAATGCGCTCAACTGAATCAACCATTCGGCTTTACCCTGGTTTGCAATGCTTTGCGGATGATGGCTTCGGCATCCATACCGGCCTCGGCCACCGCCGCGATCATACGGCTGACTTCCACCGGTTTGTAGCCCAGCGAAGTGAGTGCATGACCCGCTTCGGTTACCGGATCAGCGCTGACCGGCGCGCCACCTGGCCGGGCGCTTCCACCCGCAGCAATACTTAAACCTGTCAACTTGTCGCGTAACTCCATGATGATACGTTCTGCCGTTTTTTTACCGATTCCGGGCAGGCGTGTCAATGCAGCCACATCCCCACTGGCAACATAACGGGCCAGTTCTTCTCCACTGGCGCCCGATAGTATGGCCAGGGCCAACTTGGCGCCTATGCCACTGATCTTGAGCAATTTGCGGAACACTTCGCGTTCGCCCGTCGAAGCAAACCCGTACAAGGTCTGACTGTCCTGGGAAAAATGATGGTGGATGACAATCGCCACCGGTTTGCCGTTCTCCGGCAATTCGGAAAACACACCCGACGGCGCCTCTACCTCGTAGCCGACGCCATTGACGTCGATGACCATCAATGGTGGGCTTTTGTCCAGTAAGATGCCTGACAGACGTGCAATCATGTGGCTATGCCTGCTGCATACGGGCCATACGGGCCAGCGTTTGCGATGTGTTTTGATGACACAGGGCGATGGCCAGGGCATCCGCCGCGTCGTTCTGGATTGGCCCCTTGATGCCTAACAACATACCCACCATGTGCTGAACCTGCTCCTTATCGGCGCCGCCGCGACCAACTATGGCCTGCTTGACGGAACGCGGACTGTATTCCGATACCGGTAGATTACATGAAATCGCCGCACATACGGCAGCGCCGCGCGCCTGTCCCAGTTTGATGGCGGAAGCGGCATTGTTGGCAACGAAGACCGTCTCAATGGCGGCCTCGACCGGCTGGTATTCCCGGATCAATCGCTGCAGTTCGGAAAATATGATGCCCAGGCGCTCGGTAAACTCACCGTTGCCCGCTTTGATCGCACCATAATAAACCGGCACCACGCGGTCACCCTGAACCTCGATGATGCCCACGCCGGTCATCCTTGAGCCGGGGTCAACACCGAGTATGCGTGTGGCTAAGCTTTTCAGTTGTAAGCCTCTTCCGGGATATCGGCATTGGAATACACATCCTGGGTGTCATCCAGGTCTTCGAGCGCATCGAGCAGGCGCAGGACTTTTTCACCGCTTTCGACATCCAGTTCGACCTCGAGACTGGCGCGCATGGTGATCTCGGCGTTCTCGGGAACCAGGCCGGCTGCTTCCAGGGCGTCTTTCACGTCGCTGTAAGCCTCGGGTGAGGTGAGCACCTCGAT
>DATCZY010000338.1:0-7450 GCA_036525655.1 Lysobacterales bacterium
CCCGTATTCTTTGGCTGCAGCCTTGCTTCGCAGATAGTAGGCATAAGCTTCTGCGTTGTCGGTCGGTTTCTGATCCAGATTTTGTTGTTCTTCACCGGTCAGCACCGCCTGCAGGGCATTGGCAATTGCGCGGGTGATATCCGACTGGATATCGAACAGGTTATCGGCGGTCAGTTCGCGGTCGTAGACCTCGGCCCACAGGTGTTCGTCGGAGGCCGCCTCGATCAACTGCACATTGATACGTACACGGTTGCCGGAGCGTTGAACGCCGCCTTCCAGCAAGGTGGAAACTCCGAGCTCCTGACCAATGTCAGTCATACGTTTTGTGGTGCCGGCATAACCCATCACCGAGGTACGCGAAATCACGCGCAAGGCGGAAATCCGGCTCAACTGGGTTAACAGTTCATCGTGCAGACCATCGGCAAAGAACGCATCTTCGGGCTGTACGCTGCGGTTGACCAAAGGCAGCACGGCGATGGATTTGTCATTTGACTTGAGTGCCGGTGAGGTAACCGGAGGCATCATGGCCTCGACAATTGCTTCAACCGGCGGGGTTGATTGGGGTACGTCGCCGGGTTCCGGGCCGGAAAACTTGTCGTAAGCGAAATACGCCAGTGCCAGTGCCATCGCAATGATGATATTGCGGTCCATCTTGCGGCCGGCTTGCCGGGCGGTGGATTGTGAGCGGTCAATTTCGGACTCGCGCTTGACGCCCTCCGGTGTCATCTCGAATGCCCAGGCAAAGAAAATTGCCAGCGGAAAACCGATGGCGAGCGCCAGCATGAAGACCTGGATCACCCAGTCGGGTGCGTGGATGTTGTCCAGTACCAGGTCGACCACCTGCAGTAACAGCCAGGCCGTGATGACGTAGCCGATGGCGACGCGAAAAACGTTGCGGCGCTTGAGCTCGGCGAGCAGGCTCATTGATTCATCTCCCTTTGGCACAGGGATGTGCCAACGCGAGCCGCGGGTGAGCGCGGGAGCGGAGCAGGCTCACGCGCCTGCGCAGCGACATGCAGGCGGCCTATGGAAGGGCCGTCCTGCTCATAGTGAAGCTCTTCGAAAAAGCTCATTTTAGTTGTGCCAACCATTGCCGGTACCGCTTGTCCATTGCCTGGAAGCGGGGCAGGTCGCGCATGTTGTTGAAGCTCGGGTTGATGGCAAAGTAGTAGAACTCCCAGGGCCCGTATTGTTCGAGTAATTGCTCCATGTAATCCAGGGCTGCTTCGGTATCGCCCGCGATGGCGTACGCGATCGGTATGACACGGTTTTCGGCAATTCGCAATGCGTCCGGTTTGACCGTGGCATAAAAAACCGCGATCGTCTTGCTGAGATTGGCCTGGTCTTTTTGCAGGGCATACAGGCTGATGAGTGTTACCAGCGTGGCTTCCTCTCCGGGCCGTTCCCGCTCTGCCTTTTGCGCGCTTGTCTGCAGGTCGGCCAGCAATGCATTCAGCGCGCTCTGTTCGCCCCGGTCAAGGTATACCAGCGCACGGGCAAAATCCGGCCCGAAACTGTTCGACGTTTGTGTTGACTGGTAATACTCCAGAGTCTCGTCAATACGCGCGTTATTTGCCTGGGCTCGCGCGACCAGCAAACGTAAGTCATCATTGTATGCCTCCGCTTCTGAATCACCTGGCCCCATGATTTGCCAGGCGCCTTCCAGATCTCCCTCGACAACCAAGGCTTCGGCCAACGTATAGCGGCTGAATTCTCTTTCCGGATCCAATGTAACGGACCGGTTCATCATCACTTTCGCCAATGTAAACTGTCCGTTGCGCAGCAGGGTGTAGCCCACGTCAGCAGGCATTTCCACGTCGAGCGGGTCCATCGAGATGACTTTCTGCATCATTGCAATGGATTCATCAAACCGCCCCATGCGCCGCAAAACGTAGGCTTCTCCTCTAAGGGCCAGGATATTACCGGGCTCCTTTGCTAAAGCGGAATCGAAAGCGACGATGGCCTGCGCGTAATCAAGGTAACCCCAGTAGTGATAATAGCCCTCGGCGGTCAACGTCTCGGGCGATTCAGGCGCCAGTGACCGGGCATGTTGCAGGGCTTCCAGCGCATGCATCAACTCGTTACCCAGTTTATCAGTACCCCAGTATCGCTCGGTCCAGTCGACGGCCAGTGCGGCGTAGGCCGCCGAAAATTTTGGGTCTAGATCGATGGCGGCCTGGTAAATGGCAATACTCCTGTCGATGTCATCCAATTGGCGGCCGAATCCCCTTGAAAGCGCCCTGCCTCGCAGGTAATAGGCATAAGCCTCGACGTTGTCCGTGGATTTTTGTTCGATAGCTTGCTGCTCTTCCCCGGTCAGCACAGCCTGCAGGGCATTGGCAATCGCCCGTGTGATGTCCGACTGGATTTCAAACAGGTTGTCAGTTGTCAACTCACGGTCGTACACCTCGGCCCAAAGGTGCTCGTCGGTGGCGGCTTCAATCAACTGTACGTTGATACGCACGCGGTTACCGGAACGTTGTACGCCGCCTTCCAAAAGCGTAGAAACACCAAGTTCGCGGCCGATATCCGGTATACGCTTGGTGGTGCCGGCGTAGCCCATCACCGAAGTGCGCGAGATCACGCGCAAAGCGGAAATACGGCTCAATTGGGTCAGCAGCTCGTCGTGCAGGCCCTCTGCAAAAAACGCATCTTCGGGCTGAATGCTGCGGTTGGCCAGCGGCAGCACCGCGATCGACTTGTCGGCGTCATTGGAAGACTCGCCAATTTCGCCGGCGGATTCCGGCTGGCTGTTTTCCGCCGTGGCGTTGGCAGCGACCTGTGTCGTTTCCGCGGAACCCGGAACCGCATCGCTACCCGATCTGAACCGGTCTGCCAGCAGAAAGGCCACGGCCAGGGCCAGAAAGATGATGATGACGCGGTCCAGCTTGCGACCGGTCTGGGGTGCAACGGATTGCGCAGGGTCAATGGCAGTCTCGCGCTTGATACCCTCCGGTGTCAGTTCAAACACCCAGGCGAGGATCAGAACCAGCGGCAGACCAAGGGCCAGTGCCAGCATGAACACCTGCATGATCCAGGCCGGCGCAGTGATGTATTCAAACACCAGGTCGACCACCTGCAGCAATACCCAGGAAGCCACCGCGTAGGCGATACCCACACGAATGACATTGCGGCGCTTGAGCTCGTTAAAAAAGCTCACCCATGTCTCCATCGGGCGGGTGATAAATCAACCGCAGTGGCTACGTCGTTGTCACGTGGCGTGTTTGTCACTCTGAGGGTCATGCATTGTCCAAGGCAAAAAGGCCGGACATTATCCGGCAAAGCAGGCGCCGAAGTTGAAAAATTCATGCTAGTTACAGACAAAATCATCATCTCCAACCGGTCTGCAATTGACGGGGAAGCCGTTTTCGCGCCAGAAGTCTTCCAGGTTGATTCTGCGTACCAGTCGTTTGTAAGGCTCGGTATTGAATAAAGGGCTCATGATCGGGTAATTGAAAAACCAGGTCGTATCGAGGAGACCCAGCTGCTCATCGACCAGGGTGCCGGCGTCCAGGATCTTCTCGGCCAGCGCGTAGTCGCCGTAATATGCCGCCCAGAACATGTCGATCTGCCAGGTGCTGGTGAACCCGAGCACCGCGTACTGATCCATGTGGCCCGCCAGGAAGCCCAGCGTGTCTTCGCTCGAGTTCAGTAACGGAATTAACTGATCGAAGCGCGCCATTGTTTCCGGCACACCGGATTTGGCCCACTGCGTTCTGGACAGCGCGTTCATCAATTCGATTGCACGATCGATGCGGCCGTCATTGATGGCCATGTTGATGGCTACGCGCAAAGGGTAGTCCAGCATAGTCGTGTCGGTTCGAAGCGCGCGGTCCATATCCGCTACGCCACCGGCACGGTCGCCCGAGATGTAACGGAGCGCGGCATGTACCGTCAGGTTTACCAGCGAAAGGGGGTCGAGTTCAACAGCCCTGGCACTGTATTTGAACGCTTCGGCGTTGTAACTGGCGCGCCAGAGCATCTGCGCATATTGCTCGTTAGCCTCGATTTCATCGGGGTTCAGGGCCAGCGCCCGCAGGTAATTTTGCCGGGCCTTGTCCCACTGGTTGCGATCACGGTATATGTCACCCAGCACCGAATACGCCATTGACAGGTTCGGATCGATCTCCAGCGCCTTGTTTGCAAGTCTTTCGGCCGTGTTCTTGGTTGCGGCGCCATCGACATCCAGGTAGTAGATGGACAGGGTATGCGCCTGCGCATTGGCCGCCCAGCCTTCCGCAAACTCCGGGTCCATTTGTGTGGCTTCGTCGAGCAACTCGATGGCGCGTTTAAAGTCGCGGCGTTGGGCGATCAGCCCCCTTGCTTCGAGGTAGCGGTCATAGGCCTCCATGTTGATGGTGCTGGCGGAAACGAGGCTCTTGCCGGTTTCAGCCAGGTTGAGTTCAATCGCCAGCGCATCTGTAATAGCGCGGGCGATCTCGTCCTGGATCGCAAAGATGTCGGTCAGCTCGCGGTCGTAGGTCTCGGACCACAGGTGGAAACCGTCGCTGGCTTTGACCAACTGGGCCGTGATGCGCACGCGGTTGTTGGCCTTGCGAATCGAACCTTCGAGGATATTGGCGACACCGAGTTGTTCACCGATGGACCTGAGGTCTTCGTTGCGACCGCGGAACTGGAATGATGAAGTCCTGCCCGCCACCTTGAGGGTGTGGGTCTTGACCAGGACATTGAGGATTTCCTCGGAAATACCATCGGCGAAATAGCCCTGGTCGGCCTCCGGACTCATATCGACAAAGGGTAATACCGCGATCGACTTTTCATTTTCTTCGGCCTGCGGCGCCGGGGCCTCGACTTTTTCCGCCTGGACAGTCGCAGGCGCCGCGTCGGTGCTGGTTTCCGGCGTAAACTTGTCCACCAGCAGCAGCACCACGGCGATAACCAGCGCAATGATGATATTGCGGTTCATCCTTTGCGCGGTCAAATGGGTGATGGACTGGCTGCGGTCGACATGCTTTTCCAGCCTGACGCCTTCGGGTGTCATCTCGAATGCCCACGCAAAAATCAACGCGATCGGAAAACCGATGGCCAGCGCCAGCATGAAGACCTGCATGACCAGCGGCGGCGCCTCGATGTTTTCCAGCACCAGGTCGACCACCTGTAACAGCACCCAGGACGAAACGGCGTAGGCGATACCCACGCGGAAAACGTTGCGTCTTTTCAGTTCTTCAAAAAAGCTCACATGAGCCTCCGCAGTTTTAATAATTCATTACTTGCAATCATCGGGTCGTTATCGCAGCTACCTTACAGGGCAGCGGTTGCTCACGGGTTCAGGGTCTTCATGTCCGTTGCGTAACATTTACACATCCACCGTTACATTTATAATTTTCATGAACCTTGTATCGTCTCAAGTTTACTGAAATCCATTTTTTTCAACTCTTCTTCAAGCCGTGCGACCATTTTTGCTTTGGCAGCTTCGTAACGGGGATCACCATTGAGGGGCTTGAACACGGGCCAGGCTTTGGCGTTGACCGTATCTATATAAGCACCCTGCTCAAATGCTTTCTCCAGCAGGCTGATGGCCGTCTCGTAATCGTTTGCAAGTGCGGCGTAATGTGCACGTGAACGGTTCAGCACCCAATTGTCCGCGCCTTCGGCCAATTGCGCGTCCAGTGAAGCCTTGAAGCGCGACATGGCATCGTCGAATTTTGCGTCATCACCCAGCTTGCGGTAAGCCTGGGCGATATAACCCATGGCGTCATTACCGTAGCCACTCATGCCAGCCCAGTTCCTGGAAAAGCCATCCAAATCTGACCAGCGAGATTCCAACACGTTTACCAACTCTGCAAATCGCTGGTTTTCTACCAGTACCTGAAAATAGGACGTAGGATTTTGCCCACTGCTGATTTCCCGGTCACCCAGGATCAAGGCTTCTTCGACCCGGCCGAGCCGGCTGAGCGCCAGGGTCATGACACGCTGGGGTACGATTTTCGTGACCAACTCATACTGTGAGGAATGAAGCAGTGTAAGGCCATACCAGAATCGATTAACAGAATCGAGCGGTTCTTTATCGTAAGCCTGTTGAAATTGCCTCTGGGCTTCAGCCAGGTGACCCCGCATAAAGTTGACTTCCCCGTAGTCCCCTATAAGTTTTGCATCTCCAGGCAGGTAGGCTTGCAGACCATCCAGCATCTCCAAAGCTTTTTCGTTCTGACCCATGACCATGTAGGACTGTTGAAGATTCCCAAAGGTAGGTCTGTGCAGCGGGTCACGCTGAAAGGTCTGCTCGCGCAGTTGTATGCTGGCCTGGAGATTTCCGACCGCATCCAGTTCGGTAGCAAGCCAGGTATTGGCATCCACCAGGCTGGGGTTGATCGCCAGGGCCCGTCGCAGAAAGCCAATGGACTTTTCATGATCTATTTCATGGTTTGAAACGTACAAGCCCATACCGGCGAGGGCCTCAGCGTTGTTTGGTTCGAGTTGCAGGGCCTTGTCTATGTTCATTTTTGACTTTTTACCCGCCTCCTCTACAGGTATCGAGCCATAGTTGTCTTCACCTAATAATATGTAAGCAATCCCCAGTTGGGCGAAGGCGGGTGCATACGCGGAATCGATAGCTATGGCTTTATTCAGCAGTTTTGCGGCCATTTCCAGGCTGGCCTGGGTTCGCTCATAAATACGTTGCTTGGCCAACAGGTACAGTTCATAGGTGCGGGTGTCGGTCTGGGCTGTTACCAGGGACTGGTCACCGAGCAACTGGCCTTTGAGCTGAACCAGGATGGCGGTGGATATTTCATCCTGGATAATAAATATATCGTCCAGTTCTCGGTCCCAGGTTTCGGACCACATGTGGAAGCCGTCATCCACCTTGATCAACTGCGCGGTGATACGCACCCGGTTGCCCGATTTACGCACCGAGCCTTCGAGGATGTGGTTCACGCGTAATACTTTCCCAATCGCCAGCAAGTCTTCATTTTTGCCCTTGAAGGCGAATGAAGAGGTGCGGCCTGCGACTTTCAACTCGCTGACCTTGGCCAGCGCATTGAGGATTTCTTCTGAAATGCCATCGGCGAAATAATCCTGCTCCGGGTCGGAACTCATGTTGACGAAGGGCAGGACGGCGATGGATTTTTCCGCTTCCGGGGCTGCGACGGGCTCTTCCGCGGGCTGTTGCACGAAGGTTTCCTTTGCCGCCTCGGCCGTGGCCGCATCGCGTCCCACCGTCACCACGAATTTGTCGTAGGCAAAATACACAAGCGCCAGCGCCATGACCCCGATGATCGTATAGTTCAGTTTTTGACCGGTCTGGTGGGTGATCGATTGTGAACGGTCGACCTCGCTCTCGCGCTTGAGTCCTTCCGGTGTCAGTTCGAATGCCCAGGCGAACAACAGGATCAATGGAAAACCGATGGCGATCACCAGCAGGATCACGTTGAACACCCAGGAGGGCGCTTCGATGTTGTTCAGAATGACGTCCGACACCTGCAGCAAC
>DATCZY010000339.1:0-3974 GCA_036525655.1 Lysobacterales bacterium
AGGGGTCTTTGGACTGGCCTCAACTTTCAGATCGAAAAGGGTAATATTGAGGATGTCGGCTTTGAATTCGTTCAGCAGCGCATCGCTCAGCTGGTCGAAGAATGACGGCAGATCACCCATTGACATCAATTCGAGTGTCAAATGGTGCAGACGGGACATGAGCTTTTCGTTGTCTGACGCGATTTGTATCAACTGATTGTGCTGTTGCTGGAGTGCTTCGTTTTGTTGGCGCAGGTATTGCACCTGTCTTTCGATCAGGGAAATCGCCGGACCGCTGGCATGGCTCAGTTCCAAATGCTTCAGTAGCGCAGGCTGGCGCTCCAGAAAATCAGGGTTTTGTCGCAGATACCTTGAAACGATGTCTTCGACTGACCTGTTATTATCACTCATGCAATTATCCCTTTATAAACGTGAATTGCAGGCCCCGTCATAATGACGGATTTCCGCCCCCCCGTCCACGTTATTATAAGGCTTCCGCCTCTTTGGGTCACGTTCACCGTGGAATCGACGAGGTCGGCCCGGCGTAAAATGCTCATCGCCGCGCAGGCACCGGAGCCGCAGGCGCTGGTTTCGGCGGCTCCGCGTTCAAATACCCGCAGGCGAATATTTTGGCGATCGATTATTTCTGCGAAACCCGCGTTACAACCCTGCGGAAAGGCGTGGTTCTTGCTGATGGCGCTACCCAGGCGCGCCACATCCGTAGCGCCGACATCGTCGACCACCATCAGTGCGTGGGGATTACCCATTGAGACGGCCCCTAGCTTGTAATGCCTGCGGTAAATTTCCAGCGGGTACCAGCCGTCGACTGGTTTAAGCAAAACGGGGACCTGTTGCGCGGCAAATTTCGGTTGCCCCATTTCGACACGCACCATTTCATCGTCCAGGCACTCGACCCTCACCACACCGGCCGGACCCGCCATTTCAAACTGGCCGTCGGGTGTCTCTTCGCGCATCTGCAGATAGAGACCCAGGCAACGGACGCCATTGCCGCATTGCTCGGCCCGGCTACCGTCCGAATTCCAGACTTCGAATGCTGCAAGGTGCCGTTTATCTGCCGGGTGACGAAGAACCAGGACCTGGTCGCAACCAACACCGGTGTGGCGGTTGGACAGTCGCCTGGCAAGACGTGCACTGATGGTAATGTCCTGGTGACGCAAATCCAGAAGCACGAAGTCATTACCCAGGCCGTGCATTTTGTGAAACATGACAGGCATGGTTAGCTGTCTGTGGATGCTTTACCGGCGGTGTTGTCTTTTTTCTTTTCTTTTTCCGTTTCTGCATCATTGTCAGGCACAGTCGCCTGTTCAGCCGCAGGCTTTTCCTCCGGAAGATAAAGCGGTCCCTTGAGTCCGCAGGCTCCCAGCAAAGTAATGCATAGCAAAAAAAGTAAGGCGGTTTTCATAGTTTGCATCGGTACGCAAATCCCGGCTGAATGACTGCTACACTATACGCCATGAAAAGCAGCAATTCAGCACACAATAAAGATGGCGTGAAACTCTTGGATTACGTGGAAGTAAGCACGTCTGATAATCCCTCATATTCGGTTATCTGGCTGCATGGGCTGGGTGCTGACGGCCATGATTTTGAACCCATCGTGCCGTTTCTGGGCTTGCCACCCGCCACGGCGGTCCGCTTTATATTTCCGCATGCGCTGATGCGGCCGGTTACCATCAACGGCGGAGCGGTGATGCGGGCCTGGTACGACATCGTCGAGATCAGCACCAACAGGAGCCAGGACGAGGCCGGTATCCGTCACAGTGCCGACAAGATACGCGCGTTGATTGATCTTGAAATTTCGCGCGGTATCCCGGCATCGAAAATTATCCTGGCGGGCTTTTCCCAGGGCGGTGCAATGGCCCTTTATGTCGGGCTGAGGTATCCGCAAAAGCTGGCGGGCATCATGGCCTTGTCCGCCTACCTGCTTTTTCCCGAACGTCTGCAAGGCGAGCATTCACAAGCCAACGCCGCGACACCGGTGTTTGTTGCCCATGGAACCCAGGACCCGGTGGTGCCTTTTTTCCTCGGCGAGGCAGTCCGGGCTATGCTTGAAGCCGGCTCATGGCCGGTCGAATGGCACAGTTATCCCATTCCACATTCTGTTTCACAGGTGGAAATAGCCGATATCGGGCGCTGGATGCAGGGCCGCTTAAGCTGACCAAATTGTCTATGGTTCAATGAAAGACACAATGGAAACCATAAACAACAAGCCTGACAAGACGACGTCGGGCGGCGTATATCCACCCTCATTTTGCCGCTGGCGCATACTGTTGGTGGTCATGGCGATGACGCAGCTCTGCGTGTTGCTCATGGGTGTCGGCAGGTTGCCGGATTTGAGCCTGTTGTGGCTGGGTGCTGCGACCATGTATGCACAGGCCCTGGCGCTGGTGACGGCCCTTGGTGTGTGCATCAGCCGGGCCTGGCTTGGCCGCTTATCGGCACGCGGTGCGTGGCTCGGTAGCTGGATAACGGCGGTCGTGGTGGCGCTCGGCTTCAGCTATTCGGCGGGCATCGTCGGCACGGTGCTCGGGGCCGGTCCGGGCCGGCAGGATTTTGCGGTATTTGTTTGGCAGAGTGTACTCGCCGTTGCCCTGGTCGGCGCGGCCTTGTTGCGCTACCAGTTCATACGCGCGCAATGGCGTGCGCAGGTGCTGGCGCAATCGGAGGCGCGGGTGCAGGCATTGCAGGCCAGGATCCGGCCGCATTTTCTGTTCAATAGCCTCAACACCATTGCCAGCCTCATACCCGAGGAACCGCTCAGCGCAGAATGCGCCATCGAAGACCTGGCAGATCTATTCCGTGGCAGTATGCGCCGGGCCGACAGCCTGATCAGCCTGTCCGAAGAGCTCGACCTGGCCAGGAGGTACCTGCAGATGGAGCAGCGCCGGCTCGGTGACCGGCTGCGTGTCGAGTGGCGGGTGAGTGAGCTGCCGGAAGGCGCTTCGGTATTACCGTTGACTTTGCAGCCATTGTTGGAAAACGCGGTTACCCACGGTATTCAGCCGCGTACGGATGGCGGCGAGGTCAGGGTTTACGGTCGCGCGGAAAAGGAAAATATCGTCATAACCATCTCTAACCCATTGGGCCTGAGCGCGCCGGGTAAAAGGGGGCACGGCATGGCCCTGGCCAATATCCGTGAACGCCTGGAATTGGCTTTCGGACCCAATGCCAGCCTGATCACTCACCAGAATGACGAACAGTTCTTTGCCGTCCTGAGTCTGCCATATGTTGAGAATACTCGTAGTTGATGATGAGGCGCCGGCGCGCAACCGCCTGCGTCGTATGCTGGCGAATCTGCCAGCGGTGCACGTGGTAGCCGAAGCCGCCACCGGTGAGGAGGCGATGCGCTTGATCCCGCTGAAAAAACCTGACGTGTTGTTGCTGGATATCTCCATGCCAGGTATGGATGGAATGACCCTGGCGCAGATGCTGCAACGCAATGGCTCGGCGCCCGCTATCATCTTTTGCACCGCCTGGTCGGATCAGGCAGTCGAAGCATTCGAATGTGAGGCGGTCGATTACCTGGTCAAACCGGTGCGTGCGGAACGTCTGGAACGTGCGCTGGATAAGGCCGGACGCTTTCTTGCCGGGCCGGCTGACGAGACCAGTGGTGTCTTCCTGCGTTCCACGCTGGGCGGCAAAGTCAGGATGTTACCCATGGCCGATGTGATTTATCTGGTCGCTGAAGACAAATACACCACGGCCGTGCATGAAAAAGGCAAAATGGTCATCAACCAGTCGTTGCTGGACCTGGAAAACGAGCACGCGGGTATCATCGTGCGCGTGCATCGCGGGGCACTGGTTATTAAAAAGCGCATCCGGGGACTGGAAAAAGCCACTGATGGTCGCCACTTCCTAAAACTGGATGGTTGCGATGACCGTCCACAGGTGAGCCGTCGTAATCTCCCTGCCATAAGAAAACTCATTCGGGAACTAACATGAAAAAAACCCTAAGAATCGCAACACGCAAGAGCGCT
>DATCZY010000340.1:0-2248 GCA_036525655.1 Lysobacterales bacterium
AGAATCCTGCCGTTGCAAGCAACTATGCCATCGAAGCCGGCGAGATCGTCCGTGAACTGGTGCATTCGCTGACTCTTGAAGACGATCCCGTTACCCGCTTCAAAGGACGCCTGGGAACCCGCAAACGGGTGGCTTGGGCCGAGCCACTGCCACTCGATGAGGTCAAGGCCGTCAGTAAAGCCTTTGGATGCACGGTCAATGATGTGCTCATCTCGGCTGTAACAGGCGCATTCAGGCAATACATGATTTCAGTCGGTGACGACCCCGATGCTCTGCCGGATATCCGCGCCACGGTGCCTGTCAACCTGCGCCCGCTGGAACATGCGCAGGAGCTTGGCAATCACTTCGGCCTGGTATTTCTTTCGTTGCCGCTGAGCGTTGATAGTCCCCTGGAAAGGCTATACACGGTCAATGATCGAATGAATGAACTCAAATCCTCGAAACAGGCTGCGGTGACCCTGGGATTCCTCGGGGCGCTTGGCATGGGGCCTTCAGCCATGCAGAAGCCGGTGCTCGATTTGCTCAGCAAAAAAGCGACCGCCGTGCTGACCAATGTGCCTGGTCCGCAGAGCCCCTTGTACCTGGCTGGTTCCAAGATGAAGGAAATGATGTTCTGGGTGCCGCAAAACGGCAGCGTTGGCATAGGTATCAGCATACTCAGTTACAACAACAAGGTGTTTTTCGGGCTAATCAGTGACCGCCGACTGTTACCGAATCCTGCAGCCGTGATTTCGCGCTTCAAAAAGGAATTCGAAAAACTCCTTTACCTGGGCCTGATGTTGCCTTTGGACGGTCAGCCGCACCCCCGGACCGCAGAAAGTCTGCTGGTCAATTCATCCGACCCGGACTAAAAGTTTTATTCCAGCTCTGCAAGCGCCGCCTCGATATCCAGCTTTTCCATCGCGTCGACGGGTTCCAGTTCACTCGCCTTTACATATAGATCGGTGACTTCATCGAGCCTCGCATCCCCGAAAAGGAGATAAAGCCCGTTACCATATTCAATATGGGCAATCGGGGAGTCCGGGGTCAGCTCCAATGCGCGGTCGAAATGTTCCAGGGCTTTTGCAGCGCTTGCGCCGTAGGTCATTTTACCCAGCACCTTGCCGACTTTGTTGATGATTTCGGCGTGGTACATGCCCATTGCGGTATGGGCCTCTGCATGATCCGGTTGCAATTCAAGGGCGCTGCGCAGACTCGTGTAGATTTTTCCTCCAACACCCTGGCCGAGTGCCTTCACAACAGAAATGCTCTGGCTGTAACGACCGAGATTAAAGGCATGAAAATAGTGGCTGTTGGGGTCATCCGGTAAAATCTGTATGGCCGTTTCGGCGCGCTTGATAGCGGCCAGGTAACAGGCCTGTTGTTTCGCTTCATCGGTTTCAAGGTAAGTGGCGTAAACCCCCGCTGCCTTGTTCGCCGGCGCGTGCGCCAGTTGGCCACACTTTTCAGACAGGCTGACCGCCTGTTGGAAATCGCCCGAATGGAAACTGCGCCATGCATCCTGGATGATATTAGCCAGTGCAGCAAAATCATCACCGAACTTTTTTGGCGCAGCCCCGGGAGCCTCTTCCAGGGTTTGTTCTACCCAGTCGGCATCCGGGAATTCGGCACAATCCCCGCGGTGCAGATCGGGCCAGGACTCAAGCAGTAAGGTGCCTTCATACAAGTAATCAGAGTTATCGTGCGGGAATGTTTTCCATCTGGACATAGGGTTCTACACCGTTTGGTTTCAGGGTATGAAGCGTATTTTATGACGCTTCGTTTAGTGTGTTTACTCTAAATATTGAGCCTACCATAAGACCATCAATTTTCAATCCTCACAGGACTTAGGAGTTCGAAATGGTTAGCAAGACATTGAAAAAGAAAGCACCGGCAAAGCAGGCCAAAGGCGTTTTTGCGGTGCCGGTTGTAAATTCGGCAAAGGATATCCTGTTTGCGGGTCTGGGCGTGTTTTCCGTAGCGCAACAGGAAGGTGAAAAACTGATCGGGCAGGGCACCAAACTATTTGACAAGCTGGTTTCTGAAGGCGCCCGGGTCGAGAAGAAATCCATCAAATTTGCCGAAAGTACCGTCGGTGAAATCAAGACCGATGTTGAAAAAAGACTGGAGGGTGTTCGCAAGCAAGCCAATGTAAATTGGGACGGCCTGGGCAGCGTCTTTGACGTTCGTGTTTCAGATACGCTCGAGCGTCTTGGCATTCCAACCTCAAAAGATCTGCACAAGCTGTCAGGGCACGTACAGGATATGT
>DATCZY010000341.1:0-3985 GCA_036525655.1 Lysobacterales bacterium
CTTTATGCCGTGCAAAAGTGGCTATAGCCAAACGACCAAAATGGCTATAGACAAAATGCCAAAGTGGCTATAGACAGATTGCCAAAGTGGCTATAGACAAAATGCCAGAATGGCTATAGACAGAATACCAAAGTGGCTATAGACAAAATGCCAGAGTGGCTAAATGTTGAATACCCCGGTTACGGTCCGTCCTGGCATCGGCACATGCCTGAGTACGGACCGATTGAAATCGCAGACCGGTGTAGGTACCAAGCGTCTATAATTCTTCTATGACCAAATTCCAAGAAATCCCCTGGCCGCGCATTGTCGCGGAAGGCGCGGCAATCATATTCAGCATCCTGCTGGCATTCTGGATTCAGGCCTGGTGGGAAGGACGGCAGCAGCAGGGAGATGAACATATTTTCCTGAAGGCTTTGCTCGATGACCTGAGCGATAAAAGACAGCAGCTAGAGACAGATGAGCGTTACCTCGGAGTGATATTTGAATCGGCGACCACGCTATTGAAGATGGCTACCGATTCGGACAGGCACTTGCAAGCAGGCGCCATCGACAAACTGATTGGAAACATCGTCTGGTATCACAATGGTGACACATGGGACAGTGCACCCATGAGCGCCCTTGCGATGGGCGGTGATTTTGTTCATGTTTCCGATAACATCCTTTTGCGTAATCTGGTGGAGCTTCAAAATTCAATCGCCAGGCTCAGGGGTTACTACGATAACGACAAACGCTTTCATTACGAGAAGCTGACTCCTTTCCTGATGGAACATGCTAACCTGGCTCAAATATACGCCGCCATTGAGCACACCCCTGGTAACCCGACCGCTGTCTTTGAGTTTCCCGAAATTAACGTCTCTGCGACTCGTGACCACACGGCCCTGCTCTCAAGGGATGACTTCCAGGGAATCCTGGTGATTAAAATCGACGGGCAATTGGATATATTGCGCTTCATTCGCACCCAGCGTCTCGAAGAGCAGTTGGACGAGATCATTGCGATGCTGGAGGACGAATTAGCCAGTTAGCATGACCTGCCGCGTCACCAGGTTGCGAAACAACTGGCGGAAGACCGATGAACGATAATTTACCCACCTATTTCGTGAGCATGAACCGGTTAACTGCAAGAAGGCCGGATACGTTGGTCAGTTTGAACGGATATCGAGGCCGAGTTTTCGAAGTGTATTGAGGCCCTGTCGCCCGACTTCCTCGGCATTTCGATATCCAGTTCAGCCTGATCTGCTGACTTTGACCCCGTGCTTGCGGTTTTAGAGGATGGTGTGATCTTTTATTAAGCACACGGGTCTGGAGGCAAAAAGTGCGCACACAATATCAGCTGCATCTGTGCAATGGCGCGGCGGTTGTCGATGCGCGTACAATCTGGAGCCCGGTATAACACAAAGAGAACCCGATGAAACGACAAACATGGCTGTATATCTCCCTGTTCAGCGCAATGGCAATGCTGACAAATCCTGCCGCCGAAGCAGCGGAAGACAACTTCACCGATATCAGGACCGAGATCGCCGCGCAGCACGATGAAGGCGTGGCGCGTCTGCAGGATTGGATCCGTCTGCCGTCGATCGCGGCGATGGACCTCGGCTACCCGGAGGGTCCCGAACACATGGCCCGCTTGTTGCTGGAGGCGGGATTCCAGCAGGCGGAAATCATCCAGACCGACGGTAAACCGGGTGTTTTCGCAACGCTCGATGCCGGGGCGGAAAAGACCCTCGGCGTGTATTTCATGTATGACGTGAAACACTTCGATCCGCAGGAATGGTCATCGCCGCCACTGGCGGCAGCGATCATTGACAAGCCGGGCTTGGGCAAGGTCGTGATGGGCCGCGGCGCAGTCAACCAAAAGGGTCCCCAAGCCGCCTTCCTGGCGGCATTGCACGCGCTCCGCGCGGCCGGCAGGGTGATGCCGGTCAACCTGGTGCTGGTCGCTGAAGGCGAGGAGGAAATCGGATCGCCACACATCGGGCAAATCGTCAACCGTCCCGAGGTCCAGTCGGCATTGGCCGGCACGATCGGTGTGTTCATGCCATCGGCTTCTCAGGACCGTGAAGGCCTGGTGACGGTCAGCCTGGGCGCCAAAGGGGTCATCGAGGTGCAGTTGATCGCCAGCGGCGAGAAGTGGGGGCTCGGACCGGGCAAGGACGTGCATTCTTCCTTGAAGGCCATGATCGACAGCCCGACCTGGCACCTGGTGCACGCGCTCAATACGCTGGTCTCAGCAGATGGCAACACCATCACCATCGACGATTACCCGCAGCCCTTGCCGCTGAGCGCAGAGCACAAGGCGATGATCGCCGAGGGGGCAGCCCGCCGCAACGAAGCGAAGATGAAAGAACAGTTGAGCACCAAACAGTGGATCGATGATCTGCCCTTCGTCGAGGCCATGGAGCGCCTGGTGTCACAACCGACGGTCAATATCGAAGGTCTGGTCGGCGGTTACACAGGGCCCGGTGGAAAAACCGTTCTGCCGCACCGCGCGGAGGCCAAGCTGGATCTGCGGCTGGTGCCCGACATGACGGCAGATGCGGCGCTTTCCGCTTTGCGCAAGCACCTCGACAACCACGGTTACGGTGACATCGAGGTAATTTTCAGTGGCGGTTACGACCCGACCAGCACGCCGGCCAGCGCCCCGCTGATCCAGGCGCAGATCTCGGTATTGAAGCAGGCGGAAATAGATCCCATGCTGTGGCCGCGCAGCGCCGGCTCCTATCCCGGCTATATCTTCACGGGCAGCCCGCTTAACCTCGCCTCGGGCCACTACGGCCTCGGCCACGGCAGCGGTGCGCATGCCCCTGACGAATACTTCGTGATCGAGTCAGAAAACCCCGAGGTAAAGGGCTGGGACGGCGCGGTAATGTCGTACGTCGAGTACCTTTACGAGTTGGCGAAATAACCTAGGCTGTTAATCGGGAAGGGCGCTGAATCAGCGCCCTTTTTGTTTGCAGTTGAGCTTAACGGCCTGGCCGGCTCTGCGTTTCTGAACGATGACCCGCTAGCCACTCCCCACAAAGACAGTTAGAAAAGAAAGCCGGGGAAAAGTCAAAAGTAGAAAGTCAGCATAAAGTCAGCAGAAAATTCAGGACACGCATGTCCTAAAACCCTCACTTTTTCTTCATGACCTTTTCTTTTTTACCTTTTTTTGTAGCCCGCAAAGGCCTCTTTCAGATCCTCGTCGAAAACGATGTCCTCGATCAGTTTGTCGATTGCCTGGCTCATGACCTCGGTCCAGGTTTTGACATAGCCCGCAGCGGTTTTCTCTTTATAGTTGCCTGAGTAGCTTGACTGATAGATGGAGGTGTTGGTTACCGCGTCGATAAAATCCAGGGTGCACTGCACGTCACCGATAAACTCCAGCGACCAGAAATTGATATCGGTATCAAACCAGAAACGGTCCACCGTTCCGGTGATCCTGACCTGTCCGTCTTCTGACACGGAATGCCCGTTGTCCTTGATCGCATCGATGATCGCATCTGCAACGATCACATCCACCGGTTGCTCGGAAGTAATGTCCGCCGTGTGCATTCCATAACCGTTTTTCTTCCAGCCTATGCGGGCCTTGTCCAGCCTCGCATCCTTGAGTTGCGGCGCCGAGAAGACGATGGCGCCCGCCTCGCTGATGGGTCCGGTGATGTTAACCGCGGAGTCATGTTCAACTTTCAGGGTTGCGTCGGTGAAGGCGCAGGCTTGTAACAAAAGAAACACCGTAATGACCGCTAAATTTCTCATCGTACTTACTCCTTCAGACTGTAAATAATCTTATTGGCCAGCCGCCGTGCCGCTTTTTCCAAAACCGACGACAAATCCGGGTTGACGGGTGAGTCCTGTCCGAGCAAACGTTCGTAGGGATACTGATTCCTGCTGGTCAGGTAAAACGCTTCCTTATCCCATTCCTCCTGGCTTCCGCCCGAAAAACTCGCTTTAAAGTCAATGAATGCGGATACCAGGTGGGTCGAGGTATCGACCATCTTAAAGCCGT
>DATCZY010000342.1:0-2030 GCA_036525655.1 Lysobacterales bacterium
CGCTAACCCGGGACACGTGTGTCTCAGTCGGATTCAGGCAGCAACAGCCAGAGAACGATGTAAACCAGTATTCCGGGAAAAGCTGCCGAAAGGATCGAGGCCAGGACATAAACGACACGCGTACCCGTGACGGACCACCCAAAATGTCGGGCAAGACCTGCGCAGACACCGCCGATCATGCCGTTACGTGTGTCCCGTGTCACTCCCCTGGTGGTGTTCATTCCATGCCCCCGTTATGGATTCGGCTCAGAGCTCGATCATTTCAAAATCTTCTTTGCCGGCACCGCAGTCCGGACAAACCCAGTATGACGGTACATCCTCCCAGCGTGTGCCGGGCGCCAACCCTTCTTCGGGGCAACCCTTTTCCTCTTCATACACCCAGCCGCAGATGATACACATCCAGGCTTTATAGTCGTTCGCTGGCAAGATTGTGATCCCATATTGATTAAAACGCTAGTTTGCCATGCAAAGGCGCGCGCATAAACCTTTTGCAGGTTAAAATGATGTTTTTTGCAGACTGGGAATTACCAAGATGACAAGCAGCCAGGCATTGATCCAACGGGCACGTGTACACATACCGGGCGGGGTGAACTCCCCGGTCCGCGCTTTCAACGGGGTGGGTGGAGACCCGGTATTTTTTGACCATGCGCTCGGTGCCTGTCTTTACGATGTTTCCGGACGTTCCTACATCGATTATGTCGGCTCATGGGGGCCGATGATCGCCGGTCATTCCAACCCGGCGATCCTGGCGGCGGTGCACGAGGCGGTTAACAAGGGTTTGAGCTTTGGTGCGCCTTCTGCAGCCGAAGTCACCATGGCGGAGAGGTTGTGTGACCTGATAGATGGCATGGATATGGTGCGCATGGTCAACTCGGGCACCGAGGCAACCATGAGCGCGATCCGCGTGGCGCGCGCGGCGACCGGCCGGGATCGCATCCTGAAGTTCGAAGGCTGTTACCACGGCCACGCTGATGCTTTCCTGGTCAAGGCTGGCAGTGGTGCTCTGACCCTGGGCGTGCCCAATTCCCCAGGTGTGCCTTCAGCCTGTGCCGACCTGACCCTGACTCTGCCCTACAATGATCTGGATGCGGTGCGCGCCTGTTTTGCTGAACAGGGTGAAGAGATCGCCTGCGTGATCGTCGAACCCGTGGCCGGTAACATGAATTGTATTCCGCCGGTGGACACCTATCTGGGTGGTCTGCGGGAGCTTTGCAGTCAATACGGCGTTTTGTTGATTTTTGACGAGGTCATGACCGGTTTCCGCGTGGCGCTGGGCGGGGCACAGTCCCTGTATGGTGTCACACCCGACCTGTCGACTTTCGGCAAGGTCATCGGTGGTGGTATGCCGGTCGGTGCTTTTGGCGGCAAACGCGAGTTCATGGAACTGGTCGCGCCATCCGGACCCGTCTACCAGGCTGGTACGTTGTCGGGCAACCCGGTGGCCATGGCTGCGGGTCTGGCGACACTCGACCAGATCACGGTACCGGGCTTTTACGAGGAGCTCGGTGAAAAAACCCGGATGTTGACCGAGGGTTTACAGGCCGAGGCAGATTTCTTTGGCGTGCCATTTACCACGACCCGGGTCGGCGGTATGTTTGGTCTGTATTTCAGCCGTGCGAAACAAATCATCAACTTTGAACAGGCGGGCGCGGTTGACGTAAATATGTTCAAGCGCTTTTTCCACGCCATGCTGGATGGGGGGGTTTACCTCGCCCCATCTGCGTATGAGGCCGGCTTTGTTTCTTCAGCGCACACCGAGGAACATATTTCAGCAACGATTAACGCGGCGAGGGAAGCACTGCGCAAGTGTGTTGATTGAGGGCTTATTACGCCTTCAGGGGTTTGCGGCGGGCGCCGAGATGATAAAAGGGCCGCTCGAAAACGTAGTAACTCACGCTCGCGACCAGCACCACCAGTGAGAGTGAAAACAGGAACTTTGGAAAGCCTTGCAGACCTGTAAAGGCTTCACCAAATACCAGGCCGGCCTGTTGCAGGACCACGAAATGCCACAAGTAAAGGCTGTAACTGAT
>DATCZY010000343.1:0-3170 GCA_036525655.1 Lysobacterales bacterium
CGTTGCAGAGGGTACAACGATCCTGGTTTCAACCCATTACATGGATGAAGCGGAACGCTGCCACGCGCTGGCGATCCTGGATAAGGGGCTGTTGGTAGCCGAGGGCAGTCCGCAGCAACTACAAGCAGCCATCGACGCCAAAATCGTTCTGGTTGAATCCGATCAGCCGCGCATCGTTGGGAAGTTGCTCGAAGAACAAACGTTCGTGCATAGCTCGGCCCAGGTTGGGAACGTGCTGAGGGTGATGGTTTCCAGCGATCTGGACTCACCTGAAAAGGCGGTCAGTGATGTCATAACGAACCAGGGCCTGAGTTTAAAACTCTGCAGGCTGGCCCAACCGGCACTTGAAGATGTGTTTGTCGCGGCGACGCGTGCAAGGAAGACCCGGGCATGAAATCCCTACAGCGAATCCTCGCCATCGTGAAAAAAGAGGTCCGGCAATTGCGCCGCGACCGCCTGACATTCGGCATGATCGTCGGCATCCCGGTCATCCAGTTACTGATGTTTGGTTATGCCATCAATATGGATGTGCGCCACCTCGATGCCGCAGTTGCCGATTTGTCCGGCACCTCGGCGTCCCGCCAGTTGGTGATGGACATGTCGCAAAGCCAGGTCATCAACGTGGTCCACCAGGTCGGAAGCGCCGCTGAACTGGAGCACCTGATGCGCCAGGGAAAAATCAGTGTCGGCATTTACATACCGGCAGATTTCGATCGCCGCCTGCACCAGGCAAACCGGTCGGCGATGCAGTTGCTCGTCGACGGTTCCGACACGGTGGTACAGGGCGCGGCGTCACAACTCGCACAGGTCGCCCTGCAAACCAGGACTTCGCCTTACAATGACCGCCCGCCGAGGGTGGAGCTGCGCACCTATTTCAATCCGGAACGGCGTTCACCCGTCAATACCGTGCCGGGTCTCGTCGGCGTGATCCTGACCATGACGATGATCCTGTTCACCGCCGTGGCCATCGTCCGCGAACGCGAACGCGGCAACCTGGAAATGTTGATTACCACACCGGTCAGAACACCCGAACTGATGCTGGCCAAAATCATACCCTACGTATTCATCGGGCTGATACAGGTCAGCCTGGTGCTGTTGCTCGGCCACTTCCTGTTCCACGTGCCGATGGCCGGAAGCCTTTTGAATACCTACCTGATCACGCTGGTATTTATCGTCGCCAACCTGTCGCTGGGCCTGGTGATTTCAACCCTCGTAAGCACCCAGTTCCAGGCCATGCAATTGAGTTTCTTCGTGCTGCTGCCGTCCATCCTGCTATCCGGTTTCATGTTTCCATTTGCCGGCATGCCGCGCCCCGCCCAGATCATCGCCGAGGCATTGCCTTTGACACATTTCATACGGCTGATCCGGGGCGTGATGTTGCGCGGGGCCAGTTTGCAGGAGCTTTCAGGTGAGTTGGCGGTGCTGGCAGGATTTATCGTGGTCCTGATGTCGCTGGCGATCCTGCGGTTCAGCAAACGCCTGGATTGATCGACGAACCGCGGGGGATGGGAACAATATCCGGCAAAGCGGCTGCTGCCGGTAGCTGCAGCCTGTTTGCAACGTGGTTGTTAGTGCGGCGCCGTTAAGCGGGAGAGCCGGCTTTCTCTTTTAAAATCGCAGGTTCTGCGGGTGGCAGACCTTCCATTTCACGGTCGATGCGGTCGACATAAACGCTGGCGGAAATATCACCACAAACATTCAGTGTCGTGCGGCTCATATCCAGTATCCGGTCGACGCCAAGAATAATCGCGATACCCTCTGGCGGCACACCCACGGTTGCCATGACTAGCATCATCAGCGGCAATGAACCACCGGGAACGCCAGCCGCGCCGATTGCAGTCAAAACCGCCAAAATGACCACAATGATTTGACTGGTAAAAGACAGGTCCACGCCGAAAACCTGGGCAAGAAACAATACCGTCACACCCTCAAAAAGGGCGGTACCGTTCATATTCATCGTGGCGCCGAGCGGCAGCACGAATCCTGCGATCTTTGGCTGCACGTCCAGTTGGTTTTCAGCGGTCGCGATTGATGTCGGCAGGGTCGCCATGCTCGAACTGGTTGAAAAGCCGGTGATGATCGGCGCCCCGATTGAGCGCCAGAAAGCGATCGGGTTCATTTTGCCAAAAAAACTGACCAGACCGGAAATACCGACGGTGGCGTGCACCAGCAAGCCGACCAGTACGACGACCACATACATACCCAGTTGCGTCAGGATCGACCAGCCAAATTGGGACGTGATGACGAATATCAGACCGAATACACCGTAGGGCGCGAGCTTCATTGCCCAGTTGATAATGGTGATGATGGCGTCGCCAATCCCCTCCAGCAGGTTAATGACGGGTTGGGCCCGCTCTCGCGGAATCAACGTCAAAGCGGCGCCAAAAATAAGCGCGAAGAAGATTAACGCCAACATGTCCATATTGGCTGCCGCCGCAACAGGATTTCGCGGAACGATGTTCACAAAGGTATTGATACCAAAGTCCGGAGGGCCGGAAGACAGCATACCTTGCGCACCGCCCGAGAATTTAGCCATCAATTCATCCCGCGTTTCATCGGGTAAGCCGCTACCGGGCTTTATCGTGTTGACCAGCGTCAAACCAATGGTGGCTGCGATCAGGGTCGACAGGGCGAAATAGCCAAAAGTCCGGCCACCCAGGCGACCCAGGGTTTTCATATCGCCGATGCCGGCGACGCCGAGCGTAATGGAGGTGAAGACGATCGGCACCACCGTCATGAACAACAGCCTCAGAAAAACCTGACCGACCGGGAACATGATGTTGTCGGACACAAAAACCAGCCAGGGATGACCGGCGAAAAAGGCGTTGCACAAACCTCCGAAGAAGCCACCCAGGATCAGTCCCAGTCCGATTTTTGTGTGTAGTTTCATCGCGTGAGTATAGAGGAACATTTTCAGGAATTCAGTAAGGGATGCTCACGCCCCGTCAAATCCGTGTGCCTGACCCTGCTTGAATGGTCTTAACTTAACGACCTGGTACAGCATGGTTATGAAGACCTGTTACAGAAACCGGGCAAGCAGCCCGTCAATTGGGGTAAAAACTGAACCGCGCATTTTAATGCAACGGCCTTTGCCGATATAATTGTTCTTTTCACCCAGGCGCCAGGGAATCAAGATGAGCGAAACAGTGACCGAACGCGAAGTCATGGAA
>DATCZY010000344.1:0-7003 GCA_036525655.1 Lysobacterales bacterium
TCATTTCACCTTTTTCTACCTGCTCTACCACAGCCAATTTGAAGGCTAAGTTGTAATCACGTTGAGTACGCTTTCTCTTTGATATGCTTGAGTTGTCCATAAATAAGTCCTCATTGTGTCAACTTATTTCAGGACGGGACATTTCAAAAAAAAAAGGCCTCCATTAACGGAGGCCTTTTTTGAATAGCTGTAGTTTAAGCGCTGAAACTTGCCCTTATCCTGTTCATCGCATTGACTTCCAGTTGCCGGATACGTTCGGCCGAGACGCCGTAGCGATCGGCCAATGTTTGCAATGTAGCCTTGTCATCCGAAAGCCAGCGACTGCGGATAATATCCTGGCTACGTTCATCCAACTCGCCCAGACCCTGGTAGAGAAGGTTGTGCTGGTGATCCTGCGTATCTGAACTCTCTAGTTCTGACTCCGGACCTTCAGACCTGCTAACCAGGTAAGCCGATGGGCAAACATAGGGTCTGTCGTCATCGTCGGAGTCCGCAGACAAATCAAAACCAATATCCTGACCTGAAAGACGCGACTCCATCTCCAATACTACCTCTGGGTTGACACCCAAATCCTCTGCAACTGTGTTGACCTCTTCCATACTGAGCCAACCAAGACGTTTTTTGGATTTACGCAAGTTGAAAAACAATTTACGCTGGGCCTTCGTGGTGGCCACTTTCACGATACGCCAGTTACGCAAAATGAACTCGTGCATCTCTGCCCGTATCCAGTGCACAGCGAAAGAAACCAGCCGAACCTCGCGCGTGGGATCAAATCTTTTAACAGCCTTCATCAGGCCAATGTTGCCTTCCTGGATAAGATCGCCCAGTTGCAGACCATAGCCGCCATAACCTTTGGCAACATGCACGACGAAACGCAGATGAGCAAGAACCAGCCGGCGTGCGGCGTCCAGATCACCTTCTTCCAGATACCTTTGCGCCAGATTTCTCTCTTCCTCCAGCGTTAGCATTGGAACTTTATTCACTTCCTGGATATAAGCATCCAGGCTGCCGGTACCGGCAGGAACCAATAAATGGCTGGGAACAAGTGTTGTGGTGGTCATGTATCCTCCTTTAAGCAAGCATTCCAGTATACCATTACTAATGTCGTCTTTCAGCACCCAGGGTGAGGATCAAGACTCTGTGGATGTCCTACATTTAATTATGGTCATACCTTTACGGTTCAGCTTTACAAATAATTAATTTAACAAATCCCGAATAAGACAACTCATCGCATAAATTGTTCCGGGCGCAGCCTGTTCATGAACGTCCAAGCCGCCCCCCGACCTTAAGCAGCCGGAGGTAACGCTGCACTGAAATCCAGGCTCCCAGCCATCCCAGGAGGCCACCACTCAGCAGCACCCAAAGCGTGTCATAACCACCAAGACCCCGTAAACGGGAAACGGTTCCATATGTCTCCAACAGCAGTCCCAGCGGGCGTCCGAGATATAACATGGTCAAACCCAGCAACAACACGGCTAATAAACTACCCATCAGCCCATACCACAAACCCGTGTATAAAAAAGGTTGCCTCACAAATGCATTACCCGCCCCAACCAGGGCCAAAATCTCAATTTCCTCGGAATGCGACGCTACGTCCAGACGAATGGTATTGGCAACAACAACTACAACTGCGAGACCGAACAAAAGCGTTAACACGGTGACGGCAGCCTGCCCCAGTTCCACCATGCGCCCCAGTCTTTGCAACCATTTATAGTCAAACTGGGTAACTTCGATACTGTCGAATGACTGCAAAAAGCCGGTCAACTCACCAATGCGTGCCTCAACCTGTTCAGTTGGACCCCGTTTGGGACTTACCTGAAGAACCCAGGGTAAGGGGTTTTCTTCCAGCATATCCAGTGATTTGCCAAAACCCGAGGCATCGCGAAAATCCTTCATCCCTTCATCGGGGCTGATGATCACCACGGATTCAGGATTCAGACGCAGGTCCAATTCATCGGCAATCCGCCTGACCTCTTGCCCGGTCGTACCATGCTTGAAGAATACCGTGACGGCGCTCCACTCATCCTGGCGTAAATTCATGCCCTCCAGGTTAACCAGCGTGATGTATAAGCCCAATGGCAAGAACATGGCGATACCGAGAACCAGAACGGTCATCAGGGTACCAACCTTGTGATGGACCAAAACGCCCAGGCTTGAAAAAAAGCTATAGCTATGCCGGCGTGCCCAGGCCCTGTTTTTACGGCGTATTTGCCTGACCCAAGCGTCCGCGCTCATGACCCACCACTCGCTGGAATATCATCAGCAAGGCGGCCGTTGGACAACACCAGTGCCCGTTTCCGGGTCTGGCGGATCAGGTCCAGGTCATGACTCGCGATCAATACCGTAACCCCCTGCTCGCTGATTTGTTCAAACAATCCGAACAATTCCCGGGACAGGTTGGGGTCGAGATTACCTGTTGGTTCATCTGCCAGCAATAAAGGCGGCATGCCTACGATGGCCCGGGCAATACCGACACGCTGTTGCTCTCCGCCGGACAGGGTCAGCGGCCAGGCATTTTCCTTGTCAAGTAAGCCGACCTTGTCCAAGGCAGCACGGACCCGTTTGCGGATATCTGCGTACCTTAAGCCTGCAATAATCAGTGGCAGCGCGACGTTATCCGCTACGGTCTTGTCCTTGAGCAACTTATGATCCTGAAAGATCATACCGGTGTCCCGACGCACGAGTGTTGCCACCCTGTCCGGAGAATTACTCAGATTTCGACCATCAACAATCACCTGCCCGCGACTGGCACGATCCAGCATCATTACCAAACGTAACAAAGTGCTTTTACCGGCACCCGAGTGACCGGTCAGAAAAACCATACTGCCACGCTCGATATGGAAACTGACATCCGCTAGCGCGCGACTGCCGCCTGGATAGAGTTTGCTTACCCGGTCGAATGTTATCATGGGCAAATGTTTTAGCGTCTGCTATTACGGCCCTTGTTTTGCCGTCCCTGATTACCGCGACCACCGGTATGCCTGGCCTGCTTGTCGCGTTTTGGAGGTGGTGGGATGATGATTTCCGGCATGAGATCGGGACTGGCGGTTTCGGTTTCTATCGAATAGCCAATATATTCCTCGATTTCCGGCAGGTGAAAGGCATAATCTTCACAGGCGAAACTGATCGCGTCTCCTTTCGCACCCAGGCGCGCGGTACGACCGATGCGATGCACGTAATCAGGCGGGTCTTGCGGCAAATCAAAATTAAACACGTGTGTCACATCGGGAATATGCAAACCCCTGGCAGCAACGTCAGTTGCCACCAGCACCGGTATATCGCCATCATGAAAGCGTTTCAATAGCTTTTGCCTCTGCTCCTGGCGAACACGACCGGAGATGACTGCAGCGGAAATCCCGTTGGCATTCAAGGTGCGCCCAACGCGGTCCGCGGCTGCCCTTGTATTGGTAAACACCATGCTGTGATGCGCCCCCAGCGTTCTCATCAAACCAATCAGGAGCGGTAGTTTTTCATTATTAGCGGGATAAAAAGCCTTTTGCTCAACAAGATCCGCAGTGACGTTTTCAGTCTCGACAGTCAATGTTTCCGGGTTGTTCATATGCTCATAGGCAAGTTCCATAACCCGGTGTGACAATGTCGCTGAGAACAACATCGACTGGCGTTCGGCCGGCGGCGGCATTTTGCGCAACAGGAAACGTATATCATCGATAAATCCCAGGTCAAACATACGGTCAGCTTCATCCAGGACAACCACCTCGACGTGCTTGAGGTTGTACACTTTTTGCTTAAAGTAATCGATTAACCTGCCCGGCGTACCAATGAGAATATCCACCCCATCCTGCAGCGCCGCACGCTGCTTCTCATAATCGACACCACCATAAGCCAGACCTGACTTGAGCCCCGTTTTCGCACCCAATGCCAGTGCGTCACGATGAATCTGGATTGCGAGTTCGCGCGTAGGGGCAACGATTAAGGAGCGCGGGTTATTCCCGTAGCCTTCAGTTTTCTGTTTCAATAACTGGTTGAATACGACCAGTAAAAATGCAGCTGTTTTGCCGGTACCGGTTTGCGCCTGCCCTGCAACATCACTCCCTGCAAGCGCCAGAGGCAAGGTCAATGCCTGGATGGGTGTGCAATGGGTGAATTTTGCATCCTCAAGGCCAGCAAGGACCCTGGGATCCAGATCAAGGCTCGTAAACAAGACATCGGTTAAGTGATTATTTGATTTATCTTCGGTCATTATCGGATCATATTTCCAGGCGGGTTCAATTATTTTTTGCAGTAGGACTTGAAATTAACCACAATCACCTTGAAATTGTCATGCAGGTAATTATATTGATAGTCCTTGGGTCCGGTTTCTGCCCCGACTCTTGGTTAGAGCGTTCAGACAGCAGCAATTCGAATATGGCATATTAACCGTGCTGACACCCTTAAACCAGTCCGGATATAACTAAAACATTGGAGAAATACATTGAGCGACAAAATTATTCACGTCACTGACAGTGACTTTGAGCAAAAGGTTCTGAATGCCGATGGCCCCGTCCTGATCGATTACTGGGCAGAGTGGTGTGGACCGTGCAAAATGATTGCGCCTTTGATCAATGAGCTTGCGGAAGAATACGAAGGCAAGCTAACGGTTGCCAAGATGGACATTGACACCAATCGCCAGACACCGATGACCTACAATATCCGTGGCATCCCAACCATGATGATTTTCAAGGACGGCCAGGTGCAGGCGACCAAGGTTGGCGCCGTATCGAAGGGCATGCTGACTTCATTTGTAGAAGAAAACATCTGATTTTATAAGACCCGGCTACTGTTATGCAGAGGCCGGGTTTCAGGGTTTTTAATTAATTCGCTGGACGCGGAACGGCGAACATGCTAATTTTGGAATATCTGTAGCGGGTATCCCACCCGAACTGAATTCCGATCGCTCATTGCCCCCTTTAACGTTACTCGTCATCCGGGGTTATGTGAAAAATAATTCGCGTTCAATCCTGTGGAAAACCACGCAATCCAAACAACGACCTGATTGTATTGATCGAATCAAATACTTAATCCATCCCAGGGCACACGTCCGACAACCATAAAGCACACAACATGAATCTAACAGAATTAAAGCAAAAACCCATTGTGGAATTGCAGGCATTGGCCAACGACATGGGTCTCGAGGGCGTCGCCCGTTCACGCAAACAGGATGTCATATTTTCCATCCTCAAGGCGCACGCAAAGAATGGCGAAAGCATTTACGGCGAAGGTGTTCTGGAAATCCTACAGGATGGTTTCGGGTTTCTGAGATCCGCCGATTGCTCATACCTGGCGGGGCCGGATGACATCTATGTCTCTCCCAGTCAGATCAGGCGCTTCTCGCTACGCACCGGTGACATGCTTTCAGGAAAAATACGGCCACCCAAGGAAAGTGAGAGATATTTTGCTTTGCTGAAAGTTGAGGAAATCAACTACGAAACACCGGATGCCGCCAAGAGCAAAATCCTGTTCGAAAATCTTACCGCCGAATTCCCGACCAGACAGGCAGTTCTTGAAAGGGGGACGGGCAGCACTGAAGACATCACCTCCCGTATCATCGATCTTATTTCACCGATCGGATTTGGTCAGAGGGGCTTGGTCGTATCGCCGCCTAAAGCCGGTAAAACCATCATGCTGCAAAACATAGCGAGCAGCATCCGCGCCAATCACAAAGACTGCAAAATGATCATTCTGCTGGTCGACGAAAGACCAGAGGAAGTCACTGAAATGCAAAGGTCTGTAGACGCCGAGGTCGTTTCCAGTACGTTTGATGAACCGGCCTCCCGTCACGTACAGGTTGCGGAAATGGTGATTGAAAGGGCAAAACGCCTGGTCGAACACAAACATGATGTCGTTATTCTTCTGGATTCAATCACCCGCCTGGCGCGCGCTTACAATACGGTGGCGCCCTCTTCCGGTAAAGTATTAACCGGTGGTGTTGACGCCAACGCATTGCAACGCCCAAAACGGTTCTTCGGAGCGGCGAGAAACGTCACAGAAGGCGGTTCATTGACCATTATTGCCACTGCCCTGGTAGATACGGGCTCCAAGATGGACGAAGTCATCTACGAGGAATTTAAAGGCACTGGCAACATGGAAGTTCACCTGGCGCGCAGGATTGCTGAAAAACGGGTTTATCCGGCAATTGATATCAACAAATCCGGCACCCGCCGTGAAGAACTGATGATTGACCAGAACCAGTTACAAAAGGTCTGGATTCTACGCAAACTTCTGCACCCGATGGACGAGATACAGGCCATTGAGTTCATGCTGGACAAATTGAAGGCTACCAAATCAAACGAAGAGTTCTTTAATTTCATGAAGCGCTAATAAAAACATACTTTTCGAGTATAAAAAAACCGGTCAGTGAAAACTGACCGGTTTTTTTATACCAATGTGTAACCTGCAAAAGGCGTTACCGGCAGGGTTGCCCGACCACCGGCGTTAAGCATTTGTTGGTAGATCAAAGCTTACGCAAGCAAATGCTCAACCGCTTTTCTTTCCTCACGCAATTCAGCATCGGAAGCATCCATCCGGGCACGGCTGAAATCATCAATTTTCAGACCTTGCACAATCTGGTAATCGCCACCCTTGCAAACACAGGGATAGGAATAGATGACACCGGGCTCGATTCCATAGCTGCCATCGGATGGAACGGCCATGGAAACCCAATTGCCTTCATCCGTTCCCAGCGCCCAGCTACGCATATGGTCGATTGCCGATGAGGCGGCCGATGCAGCACTGGATGCGCCACGGGCTTTAATAATCGCGGCACCACGTTGTTGAACGGTGGGGATAAACACTTCGCGATACCAAGCCTGGTCGACAAGATCGACGGCCTTCTTACCATCGGCCTCGGCAAAACTGATATCCGGATACTGGGTCGATGAGTGGTTACCCCAAATCGTCATCTTACGTACCAGGCTGTGATGAATTCCGGTTTTCTCGGCCAATTGGGCCATTGCACGATTATGATCCAGCCGGGTCATGGCAGTGAAGTTGCGCGGATTCAAAT
>DATCZY010000345.1:0-14182 GCA_036525655.1 Lysobacterales bacterium
CGCCATGAGCCCGATGCAAAGCCGCGCGCCGGGCATGGTCGGCGCCGCGCTGCAGGACAGGCACAGCTGGTGCGGTCTGATTGCTGACGGGCAGCACGTGCACCCGGCCACCTTTGCGGTTGCGGTGGCGGCCAAGCGCAAGGGCTATTCGGTGCTGGTTACCGATGCCATGGCGACGGTCGGCGCGGCTACGTCCGCGTTCCGTTTTGACGGGCTTGATATCACCGTTGCCGATGGCAGTTGCCGCTTGCCCTCGGGTGCGCTGGCTGGGTCCAACCTGGACATGCTCAGTGCGGTCAGGAACACCGTGAGGTTTACCGGGCTCGCTACCACCGAGGCGCTGCGCATGGCTTCCACTTATCCTGCTCACGCGCTGGGCCTCGAGGACCAACTGGGGTATATCCGCGCGGGGTACAGGGCCAGCCTGATCGAGGTCGATGACGAACTGAACCTCATAAACAGCTGGATCGACGGTGAGGTAAGCGCTTAACAGGCGGGCCCATGGAAATCATTATTCTCAAAAATGCGGAACAGGTGGCGGCGACCGGTGCGGAATTGGTCGCAGAACTCCTGCGCGTGTCGCCCGCCGCGGTGCTGGGTCTGGCCACCGGTGGTACGCAACTGGCGCTCTACCGGAAGCTGGTTGAGCGGCACCGGGCAGGTGAAATTTCATTCAGACAGGCCACCAGCTTCAATCTCGATGAGTATCTCGGTGTCACGCCCGACAACCCGCAGAGTTACCGCGCCTATATGCGCCGCGAGTTTTTCGACCACGTTGATATCGACCCGCGAAATACCTTTCTGCCGGAATGCGCGGAAGGGCAGAACCCGGTGCTGGTCGGCCCGCTTTACGAGCAGAGAATCCGCGACGCCGGCGGTATCGATTTACAGATCATGGGTATTGGCGGCAACGGCCATATCGGCTTCAACGAGCCCAGTTCCAGCCTGAACTCGCGCACCCGGGTGAAAACCCTGACGCGGCGAACCGTCGAGGATAACAGCCGTCTGTTCGCAGCCGATGAATTCCAGCCCAGGCTCGCCTTGACCATGGGTATCGGCACCATCATGGATGCGCGCCGGATACTGCTACTGGCCACCGGCGCCAAGAAGGCCGAAGCGGTGGGCAAAATGATAGAGGGGCCGGTGACGGCGATGTGCCCCGCCTCCATCCTGCAGATGCACGAGCGCGTCACGGTCCTGCTTGATGAGGCCGCGGCAGGCGCGCTCCGGAACCGGGATTACTACGACTGGACGCACCTTCAGAACGAGACGTTGAAGGAAAGATTCGGGCTCAAGCACGATGTCTGAAAGCGGCCCCAGCCATGTCGCCGGTCACAGTCCGGCATCCATCGCCGAAACACAGCGGAGCGAACCCCGCGCGAGTCTGGCCGCTCTGACCTCACGGGTAGATCAGGTAAGACTGGCGCCGGTGTTTGAATGCCTCGAGCTCCGGGCCGTAGAGCGCCAGCGTTTCAGTGTAGCTGCGCCCTTCGCGAATCGCCTGCAGGACGGTTTCGCTACCCAGCAGTTTGATGTAATTGTCGATGTCCCATTGCTGCGGGAAGCTCCGTTGCAACACGCGGGCGATTTCAAGCCCGCTACGAACCGCTTCAAAGCGCTCGCGGTCGGTGACTTGAATGGCGACGCCGTGGCACAGTTCGGCCTCAAACTTGCTTGCCGTGGGGGTGAATTCCAGTGGCGAAAACACCACACCGGGCAAGTCGAGACGGTTCAGCTCCATGGCCAGTTGAGCCCCATCGAGCCAGGGTGCGCCAAACAGTTCAAAAGGTGTGTCGGTGCCACGTCCCACCGAAAGATTGGTGGTCTCGAGCAGGCCGATGCCCGGATACAGCAGGGCTTCGGTCAGGCTGCGCATATTTGGCGACGGGTTGACCCACGGCAGACCGGTGTCGTCAAAGTAATCCGCCCGCTGCCAGCCTTCGAGCGGGATGACCTCGAGTTCGAGATCGAGCTGCAGTTCGGTTTTGAACATGCGTGCGAGTTCGCCGATGGTCATGCCGTGGCGCACCGGCAGGCGGTGGAAACCGACAAACGACTGCCTGCCTTCATCCAGCACCGGGCCGCTGACGCTGACGCCGTTGATCGGGTTCGGCCGGTCGAGGACGACGAAGCGCATGCCATTTTCGGCGGCGGCCTGCATGGCGGTGCCCATGGTAGAAATATAGGTATAAAAACGCGTACCGATATCCTGGATATCGAAGACCAGCGTATCGATACCAGACAGCATTTCCGGGGTCGGCCGGCGGGTGCTGCCGTAGAGGCTGTAAACCGGTATCCCGGTGACGGGCTCTGCACTGTCTTCGATCGATTCCACATCGAGCTTGCCGAAAAGACCGTGTTCCGGATTAAAAATCTTGAGCAGGTCGACATTGGTGGCGGCGTGCAGAAGCTGGATGTCGCTGACACCCTGGCGGTTGATACCGGTCTGGTTGGTGATCAGGCCGATACGGCGGTCCGCAAGTTGCCTGAAACCATCTCTTTCAAGTACGTCTATTCCCGTCAGAACGGTAATTGCCGCGGCTTCTTCAGAACTCGCATCAGCGGGCACACCGGCACATACCGCCACGTTCAGTGTCGACAGGAGCAATACCGCGCTGACGCCAGGCGTGATCAAGAAAGATTTGAGCATATGGACAAAAACCATGACAGATTCCACTAAGACCACCCTCGGCCAGTTAACCACGGAGATGCGCAATCCCGACACGCAGGATCTGGATAATCTTAACTCACTTGAGATCGTGAAGCTGATTAACTCCGAAGATCAGAAGGTCGCGCTTGCGGTAGCGGACGTCGCCGAAGACATTGCGCGCGCGATAGACGTGATCGCCGAGCGGCTCGCAAGTGGCGGGCGATTGATCTACGTCGGTGCCGGTACCTCGGGTCGTCTCGGTGTGCTGGATGCGGTTGAATGCCCGCCGACCTTCAATACCGATCCGGATCTCGTCGTTGGCCTGATCGCCGGCGGTCTGGAAGGGCTGGTGCGCGCGGTTGAGGGGGCGGAGGATTCGGATCGGGCAGGGCGGCAGGATCTCGAGGAAATCGGTCTCACCGCTGCGGATGTCGTGGTCGGTATCGCGGCCAGCGGCCGCACGCCCTACGTGATCGGCGCCCTGGATTATGCCCGTGAAAACGGCGCCTTCGCGATAGGTTTCAGCTGCAACCGGGAAGCAGAGCTCATCCCACACGCCGATTTGAATATCATCCCTCTGGTTGGCCCGGAGGTGTTGGCGGGTTCCACGCGACTCAAAGCCGGCACGGCGACCAAGATGGTGCTGAACATGCTCACCACCGGCGCCATGGTGCGCCTGGGCAAGACCTACAGCAACCTGATGGTCGATCTGCGCGCCAGCAATATCAAGCTGACCGAGCGGGCGCAACGGATCGTTGAGACACTGACCGCTTGCAACGCTGCCGAAGTCCGGGAACTTTTGCGGCGCTGTAACGGCGAGGTCAAAACGGCGGTCGTCGCACACAAGCTGGCCATTGGGCCGGATGCCGCCCGCGCCCGGCTTGCTGCGTTCCGCGGACACCTGCGGCGGGCGCTCGAGGTTGATTCATCGGGCACTGGCAAGGGGCAGCAGTGAATTCAGCTGCCGACAATCAATCACCGGTTGACACTGTGGCGGACGGGTCGCGATTGATTCTCGGTGTCGACGGTGGCGGCTCGAAGACGCTGGCGCTGGTGGCGACGCTGGATGAAGCGGGGCAGATATCCGTTCTCGGCCGGGGCCGCGGTGGACCGTCCAACCTCAGACTATCGGGCAAGGAACAATCGCTCAACAGCCTTGACCAGGCGATCGATGCGGCGCTGGCCGAGGCCGGTATACCGGGCCGACGCCTGGACTGCGCGGTACTGGCGCTGGCGGGCAGTACCTCCCCGGACGTCCAGGCCGACATCACCAACTGGGCCGAGAAGCGCAGTCTTGCTGCGCGGCTGGACATTGTTCACGACGCCATGCCGGTGCTCGCACACGGCACCCCGAATGGCTGGGGTATCGCATTGATCGTCGGTACCGGCTCAGTTGCGGTCGGTGTTGACCCGGCAGGCCAATCCGTCACCAAGGGTGGCTGGGGCCACTGGTTCGGCGACAAGGGCAGTGGCTTTTATCTCGGCTACAAGGCCCTGGCGGCGGTGGCCGAGGCCAGTGACGACATCGGCCCGGAAACCCTGCTGTCGGAACTGGTGCTGGCGAAGCTCGGCGCACGGGACCCGCGGAGCATCCTCAAAGAGGTTTCCGCCGGCGGTGATACGCGTCGCGCGGTGGCGGCACTTGCTCCGCTTGTCATGGAGGCCGCGGCCAGGCGTGACAAGGTGGCGCGCGGGATCATACGTGGGGCGGTTGCCGAGACGGTGAAACTGGTTGCCGCCGTTGCCAGGGCGCTGGCCTTCCGCAGTCCATTTCCATTGGCACTGGCTGGTGGTGTCATCTGCAACAGCCAACATTTCCGCGATGAGCTATTGATCAAACTGAATGATATCAAGGTCAGGCCTGGCGAAGTTACGCTGGTGAATGAGCCCGTGATGGGTTGTCTGAAAATTGCCCGGGCCAAATTATCCGACTCCGGTTCAAATACGACCGGAGGAACGGTTTAAGTGAATAGCACCAGCGATCAAAAACGCGCACAACGGAAGCCCCCCAGCCCTTGGGCCTGGATACCGAGTCTCTACTTCGCCAGCGGCTTGCCCTACGTGGTCGTCATGTCGGTATCGGTGATCATGTACAAACGCCTCGGCATATCCAATACCGACATCGCGCTGTACACCAGCTGGTTATACCTGCCGTGGGTCATCAAGCCGTTCTGGAGCCCGTTCGTCGATATCCTGAGGACCAAGAGAGCCTGGATCGTGGCAATGCAGTTGTTGATAGGCGCAGGTCTGGGTGGTGTGGCGCTGACCCTTCCGGGGGGAGATTTTTTCAGGGTTTCGCTGGTTTTCCTGTGGTTGCTGGCCTTTAGTTCGGCCACGCACGACATCGCCGCCGACGGCTTTTACATGCTGGGTCTGTCGAAGCACGACCAGACCTGGTTCGTGGGTATCAGGAGCACTTTCTACCGGCTTGCAATGATCACCGGACAAGGGCTTCTGATCATGCTGGCCGGCGTGCTGGAAAAAGTCATGCGATCGAAGGACACGCTGGCTGCAGCGGGGGAGGCTGAACCCGGCACCGCCATGGCATGGGCCTTCACCTTTTACATCATGGCAGGGCTTTTCGTCGTGTTTTTTGCCTGGCACCGTCATATTTTGCCGCGACCCACCGAAGATGTGCCGAAGCTGCATGCGACCTTCGCCGATGTCATCAAGGATTTTCTGGAAACCTTTGCCGCCTTCTTCAAAAAACCCAGGATCGGCCTGATCCTGGCCTTTTTGTTGCTGTTCAGGTTCTCGGAGGCGCAACTGGTCAAGCTCACCGCACCCTTCATGCTGGACTCACCCGAACTCGGCGGACTGGCTTTGAACACCGGGCAGGTCGGTTTTGCCTATGGCACCATCGGTGTCATCATGCTGACCCTCGGCGGCATACTGGGCGGTTTCCTGGCGGCGCGCCACGGCCTGAAACACTGGTTGATGTGGATGGTGTTTGCCATCAACCTGCCCAACCTGGTTTACGTATTCCTTTCAAGCACACTGCCGGACAACCTGCTGATCATCAACCTGGCCGTTGGTGTCGAGCAGTTCGGCTACGGTTTCGGCTTTTCGGCTTACATGCTCTACATGCTGTATATCTCCAACGGCGCACACCAGACGGCGCACTATGCCATCTGCACCGGTTTCATGGCGCTTGGCATGATGATCCCCGGCATGTTCAGCGGGTGGTTGCAGGAGCTGATGGGTTACCAGGTTTTCTTTATATGGGTGGTCATCGCGACGCTGCCCTCGTTTATCGTTACATTCCTCATTCCGCTGGATAAATCATTTGGCAGGAAAGATAACCAGGCATGAAGGTGGCGCGCTTAAGAAGCGAGTAAATTGATATATAATTGCCATTAAATACCGGCTCTGTTCCGCGGTGAACTCAAACCAGGAAAGTCAGCATGAAAAATCCTTTAAACGCTTATCTTTTTGCCCTCGTTCTGTCAGCAGTCCCTTTTGCCGTGTCTGCGCAGGAATACGACTACCATCCCGCTCTCTCTGACACCTTCAATGCTTACCTGGGTGCGATGCGTTCTTCAAATTCTTTCAAAATTGAGGCCGATGACCTCGCAGACCGGTCCGATGAAATAGATTTCAATGACAGGTTTGATGTCAGCAACCACAGCACTTTTTTCAATGGTCAGTTGCGCTGGAAATTCGGCAGTGAAAAAAAGTGGAGCCTTTGGGGGCAGTATTTCAGTAACAAGGCCACGGGTCGGGCGCAGTTGGACGAAGATGTTGACTGGGAGGATCTGACCTTTCAAAAAGGAACGTATGCCGAGGCCGGTGTCAAGCTGGCGGTAACGCGGGCGTTTTTCGGCAGGTCCTTTTTTAAGAATGACCAGAATGATTTTGGTCTCGGAATCGGTATTCACAACCTGGATATATCCGCGTACATAGAAGGTGAAGTAAAAATCAATGATGGCACCAGCGAGGTTCGGTACGCGGGTGTCGGCGCGAACCAGATATTGCCCAATGTGGGTGGCTGGTATAATTATTCACCCGGGAGAAACTGGTTGCTTCACGGCCGGGTCGACTGGATCAGTGCCACTATCGGCGATTACGATGGCGGTCTGTGGAATGCTACCGCCGGGGTCAGGTACCAGGCATGGCGGCACGTCGGTTTCGACCTGTCGTGGCAGTATTTTGATCTACACCTGAAGGTTGACAGTGACGATTGGAAAGGTCGTACCAAAATGACTTACAGCGGCCCGGTTCTTGCCCTCGTTTTCGGCTGGTAACTTAACGCGCCTTAGCTAACCTGGCGGTTATTAAATCAATAACCGCCAGGGTATGCAGAAAATTTAACGGCTGACTGGGTTCAGACCGAACTCCGCTCAATTTGAGCACCCAGGCTTTGCAGCTTGACCTCCAGCTTTTCATAACCACGGTCAAGGTGGTAGATACGGCTCACTTTTGTTTCCCCTTCGGTCGCCAGCGCGGCCAGTATCAGGCAGGCGCTGGCACGCAGGTCGGTGGCCATCACCGGCGCAGCGCTGAGACCGCCCCGTTTGCCACGCACCACCGCGACCTGAGATTTTGGCGTGATATTGGCGCCCATGCGGGCCAGTTCCTGGACGTGCATGAAGCGGTTCTCGAAGATTCGCTCGGTGATCACCGAGGTCCCGTTCGCCTGGGTCATCAGGGCCATGAACTGGGCCTGCAGGTCGGTCGGAAAGCCGGGGTGCGGCGCCGTATCCACGTCGATCGCAGACCATTGCCTACAGGGTTTGACCTGCACCCAGTCGGCGCCGGTTTCGATCTCGAAGCCGCAATCGATCAGCTTGTTGATCAGCGAATCGATATCCTTGGGTACGCAATTCACGACCTTCACATCGCCGCCGGTGATGGCGCCGGCGATCAGCAGCGTGCCCGCTTCGATGCGGTCGGGGATAACCCGGTGGCGGGCCGGTTTTAACTCGTCGACACCCTCGATCGTAATGACGCTGGTGCCTTCACCTTCGATTTTTGCGCCCATGCCGCGCAGGCACCGGGCGAGATCGACGATCTCCGGTTCCTTGGCGACGTTTTCGAGGATGGTGGTGCCGCTGCAAAGACTGGCGGCCATCATGATGTTTTCGGTACCACCGACGGTGGCAAAGTCGAACACGATACGGTCGCCCACCAGTTTTTTGGCCCTGGCGATGACGTAACCGCTCTCGATCTCAATCTGTGCGCCGAGTTGTCGCAGCGGCTCAATGTGCAGGTTGATGGGCCTTGAGCCGATCGCGCAGCCACCCGGCAGGCTGACCTTGGCCTCGCCGTAACGCGCCAGCAGGGGTCCGAGACACAGGATGCTGGCGCGCATTTTGCGTACGATGTCGTAGGGGGCAACGATATCCTGTGGCCGCCTGACGATCACCTTCATGCGGGTGCCATCCCGAACGGTCTGGCAGTTGAGGTGGTTCAGCAATAATTCCGTCGAGTCGATATCCTTGAGCATCGGAACATTTTCAAAGTTGTGTTCACCTTCGGCCAGCAGCGTGGCGAACAGCAACGGCAGGGCGGCGTTCTTGGCCCCACTGGTTGCGACGCTTCCGTGCAGCGCGGTACCGCCCCTGATATTCATTACATCCATTAATTTATCCTTTTACCTTGTCCAGAAGCTCGATCCAGTGCATGACCGGCACGACTGAATCCTTGCGTAAGTGAAGTTGACAGCCCACGTTTGCCGTCGCGATGACATCCGGCGAATGGGCTTGTAATTTTGCCAGTTTATCCGCTTTCAATCGGCCTGATAAGACCGGTTGCAATATCGAATAGGTGCCCGCGGAACCACAACACAGATGGCTGTCGGCGACCGGCAACAGCTCAAAGCCGTATTGCGTGAGAATGGTTTCCACCCGGCCGTTGAGCTTTTGTCCGTGTTGCAATGTGCAGGGGCTGTGGAATGCGACCTTCAGCGTGCTGCCGGGTTCTGCTTTGCCGGGTGCTTTTATAACTTCGTTGCCGATAACCTCCGCAATATCACGGGTCAGCGCGGCCACATGGCGTGCTTTTTCGGCGTATTGAAGGTCAGCTTTTAACAGTTCCCCATAGTCCTTGACGGTGACCCCGCAACCACTGGCGGTGGAGACGATGGCCTCGACACCCGCCTGTATCTGCGGCCACCAGGTGTCGATGCGCCGCCTGATATCCTCGAGGCCTTTTTCGCGTTCGGAGGTATGCAAGCGCAGTGCGCCGCAACAGCCGCGTCGCTCTTCGGCAACCAGGGTGATGCCCAGCCGGTCCAGCACACGGGCTGCTGCGGCGTTGGTTTCCGGGGTCAGGCTCGATTGGGCGCAACCTTCGAGCAACAACATTTTACGGTTGTGATCGGTGCCTGGCCGTGCCAGGTTTTTTCCCGCCATCGGTAGCTGACTGGCAAGCGCTGATGGCAACAACGGCCGCAGTGACCCGGCGAGGTTGACACCGGTCTGTAACAAGCGGTTGCGCGGCACCACATTGGTCATGACCTTACGTTTGAGCCAGTCGAGTCCGGAACGCGACTGCTCTTGTTCGAGGATATCCCTGCCGGTCTCCAACAAGCGGGCATAGGACACACCGGAAGGGCAGGTGGTCTCGCAGGCCCGGCACAGCAGGCAACGGTCGAGGTGGGTGCGGCTCTGTTTGCTGGCGGGCTGGCCTTGCAGCAATTGCGTGATCAGGTAGATGCGCCCGCGCGGTCCATCCGCCTCATCCCCGAGCAACTGGTAGGTCGGGCAGGTCGCATTACAGAAACCACAGTGCACGCATTTGCGCACGATGCTTTCGGCTTCCTGCGCCCACGCCTCGCCGGCAAATTTTTTATCGAGGTGGATTTCCATGCTTCTACAGTTCTGGGTACAGACGGCCGGGGTTGAGTATGCCAGCGGGATCGAGCGCGGCCTTAAAACGCTGATTCACCGCCAGTATATTCCCCTCCAGCGGATGAAATGTGGCAATCCTGTGGTCATCGCTGTAGCACTCCGCATAACCGCCCAGTTGGCTGGCCCGCGCGCGTATCGTTGCCTCAGGTTGATCGCTTTTCAGCCAGCGCTGCGCGCCGCCCCAGTCGATGAGTTGCCGGCCGTGGTCGCCGAGTGCTTCGCTCATGGGGGCGACGCTGACCCGCCAAAGCCGGCCTGCTTGTTGAAAAAGTCCAGTTTGAAATTGTTCAGGTCGCGCCAGTAATCCGTGCCTTCGAGATAATCACCGCCGATTTGCGAGCGCGCCTGTTCAATGCCCGAGGCCGAGCCCGAAAGGCGGATGCGGATATGCCGGCCGTCCCAGGTGGCAGCGCTGATGGCCTGTGTCAGGCGCGGCCACAGGTTCATCTTTTTCAATGCGGCCAGTTCATCGTTTTCCTCGTGGAGCAGGGTTTTTTCGACCTCGGGCTGCGGCAAAAGCCTGAGTGCGATTTTCAACAGCACACCGAGCGTGCCCATCGATCGGGCCATGGGGCGGAACAGGTCAAAACCCGCGACATTTTTTATCACCTTGCCACCGGCCGTGACGATTTCGCCCTTGCCATTGACAAAAGTAGCGCCGAGCATGAAATCACGCACGGCGCCGGCATAGGCGCGACGTGGTCCGGCGAGACCCGCAGCCACGGCGCCGCCGAGGGTCGCCCCCTGTTCGACAAAAGGTGGTTCGAAGCCCAGCATCTGCCGTTGGTCGGCAAGGTTTTTTTCGATTTCCTTGAGCGATGTGCCGGCACGGGCCACCAGCACCAGTTCGGCCGGATCGTACTCGATGATACCGTTGTGCCCGGTGACATCGAGACGTTGAATAGCGTCGCCCTGCCGGCCCAGGAATGACTTGGTGCCGGCGCCACAGACATTGAGCGGTGTTTTATCGTGGTATGCGGCCTTGACGGTGGCCGCAATTTCGCTGACGAGATTGGCCATCAGAAGCGCTCCAGTTCGGGGTGCGGGAGCTGGCCGTGATGCACATGCATCGCATTGAACTCGGCGCAACGCGCCAGCGTTGGCACGGCCTTGTCCGGGTTCAGCAGGCCGTCCGGGTCAAACGCGTCGCGTATCGCCTGGAACTGGGACAGTGACGCCTGATCGAACTGCACGCACATGCGCTCTATTTTCTCCACCCCCACGCCGTGCTCGCCGGTGATGGTGCCGCCCACCGCGACACACAGGTCCAGTATGTCGGCGCCGAAGGCTTCAGCCCTACGGAATTCGTCCGGAAGGTTGGCATCGTACATGATCAGCGGGTGTAAATTGCCGTCGCCGGCGTGGAAGACATTGGCAACCCGGAGACCGTGCTTGTCCGACAACCGGGCTATTTGGGTCAGCACCTTGCCCAGTTCGCGGCGCGGGATGGTGCCATCCATGCAGTAGTAATCCGGTGATATCCGGCCCATGGCTGGAAACGCGTTCTTGCGCCCGGACCAGAAGCGCAGGCGTTCCTGCTCGTCACCGGCCAGACGGATATCAGTTGCACCCGCGCCCGCCAGCAGTTTCTCGACCTTTTCGACCTGGCTGACGACGTCCTCTTCGGTGCCGTCGAGTTCGCACAGCAGGATGGCCTCGGCATCCGTCGGGTAACCGGTATGGACGAAATCCTCGGCGGCCCGGATCGCCGCCTTGTCCATCATCTCGAAGCCGCCGGGTATGATGCCCGCGGCGATAACGCCGGCGACCGCGTTGCCGGCCTTTTCGATGTCATCGAAGGCGGCCATCAACACCCGCGCCACTGCCGGGCGGGGTAGCAGGCGGACCAGCACCTCGACCACGATACCGAGCATGCCTTCGGAGCCCATCAGCAGCGCCAGCAGGTCATAACCCGGCGCATCGAAGGCACTGCCGCCGATGCTGATCAGATCGCCGTTGAGGTCAATCATTTTGATCTCGAGGATATTGTGCACGGTCAGGCCATACTTGAGGCAGTGCACACCACCGGCATTTTCGGCGACGTTGCCGCCGATGGTGCAGGCGATCTGCGAGGACGGGTCGGGTGCGTAATAGAGTCCGAGGTGCTGTACGGCTTCCGAAATCTGCAGGTTGCGTACTCCCGATTGCACGCGGGCGGTGCGGTTGTCCGCATCGATGTGCAAAATTCTGTTGAGCCTGGCGAGCGACAGCACCACGCCGTTTTTATGCGGCATGGCGCCGCCGGAGAGGCTGGTGCCGGCGCCGCGCGGTACGACCGGGGTGCCGGTTCGCTGACAGAGCTTCATTACTGCCTGCACCTGTTCGACCGATTCAGGTATGACCACGACGCGTGGCATTTGCCGGTAAGCGCTAAGCCCGTCACATTCATAGGGTTTCATTGAAACCGGGTCGGCAACGATACACGACCCGGGCAGTACCGAGCGGAGTTGGGATACAAGCGGATCGTTGTAGGCTTTTTCTCGGGACATGGTGGTCTCTGATGAACCCGGTGAAATCGGTTAATAAGTGATGCTTCTTATTTTACGTTAAAAATCACCCGCGGGTGTGGCGGGGGTCGCAGGACCGTTTCAGAATCTCCCGGGATTTGTGCTGGAGAATGCGCCGCGCGCTCTGTATGCTTTTTTCTGCGATTATGCACTAGTACACTAACGTGTCAGACATCCGGTACGACGGCCAGAAAAGGGAGCCTCATGGTGAAAATAGTTGAAGACAAGCCCAACAGGTCAGGTGACCGTTACACCACCAGGGGCACCATCAAAACAAGGGTGTACGAACGCGAACTCGCGCGCTTGCAGTTGGAACTGGTCAAGCTGCAGATGTGGATCAGGCACAAGGGTCTGAAGATCGTCGTGATATTTGAAGGCCGCGACGCTGCCGGAAAAGGTGGCACCATCAAAAGAATAACCGAGCCCCTCAACCCGCGAACCTGTAGGGTGGCCGCGTTACCCGAGCCGACCGACAGGCAAAAAACCCAGTGGTATTTTCAACGTTATGCCGCGCATCTTCCCGCTGCAGGTGAAATGGTCCTCATGGACCGCAGCTGGTATAACCGCGCCGGTGTTGAAAAGGTCATGGGCTTTTGCACGGAAAAAGAATACGAGGAATTCATGCGTTCGTGCCCGGAGTTTGAACGCATGCTGGTGCGCAGCGGCATCCTGCTGGTCAAGTACTGGTTCTCCGTCAGCGACAAGGAACAGGAAAAACGCTTCCAGGGGCGCCTTACCGACCTGACAAAGCGTTGGAAGCTCAGCCCCATGGACCTGGAATCCAGAAAAAAATGGCTGGAGTACTCGATCGCCAAAGACGTCATGTTTGCGCATACCGACATCAAGCAGGCGCCCTGGTACGTGGTTAATTCCGACGTCAAAAAACACGCCCGGCTGAACTGTATCGCGCATTTGTTGAGCCTGGTCGATTACAAGGACCTGACGCCCCACCACATAGAGCTGTCGGAAAGACCTAAACCGGCCTTTGGCTATGTACGCCCGCCAATAGAAGACCAGGAGTTCATACCGGAAATCTGGTGATGCAACGTGTCCTGGTGGTGCGCATAGGCCGGCTTGGCGACACCATCCTGGCCACACCGGTTATTGAAGCCCTGCAACAGGCTCTTGGTGCGGAAGTTGTCATCGATTTTGCCGTCAGCCCCGGGGCATCGGCTTATATCCTCGGGCTGGATCAGCGTATCAACCGCGTATTTGCCATCGCGCACCGCAGCACACCGTGGCGTTTTCACCGCGTCAAACGGGAGCTCGAACAGCACTCGCGCGAGCAACCGTATGACCTCGTGATCAACCTTGAGTGTGGCAACGAGTGCGATGACTTTGTACGCTTCGTCCATCACCGTGAATTTTGCGGACGGCCGCTGACAGAGCCACGGCACCGGGCCGAACGGCACTGCGTGGATACCGAGAAAAGCATCTACGCCGGGTTATTGGGGCAAGAGGTCACGGCTGCGGCGGAAACGTCTTTGCAATTGAAACTGGAAACGCAGGCTTTGCCGGCGCCGCCGGGCCAGGGTCATGTGGTCATCAACCCCGGTTTTTCGGGTATCCAAAAACCCGGCTACCGCAGCCACCGCGGCTGGCCGCAGGCGCACTGGTCAAAACTCATCGAATTGCTGAACGATACTGCCGGCTTGTCAATACTCGTCAACGGCACGGCCGATGAGCAACGCTACTTCGCACCCCTGTTGCAGGGCGCCGGTGTTTATTCGCTGTTTGGCAGTTCGTTGCCCACCCTGGCCACGGCGCTGTTAAGCGCGAAGGTGCTGGTCACGGTGGATACCGGCACCATGCACCTGGCCATGGCGCTGGGTACGCCGGTGCTGGCGCTGTTTGGCCCTACTAACCCCGCGCTCACAGGGCCTTATTCCAAACAGGTGCCGCACACGGTGCTCACCAGCGGCGTCGACTGCCAGCCCTGTTTCAAAACACCGCTGCATAAAAAATGCACGTTCAACCGCTGCATGACCGAACTCGAACCCGCGCAGGTGCTGCATGCCTGCCAACGCTTACTGCGGGATTAGCGTGACAGGAGCCTTCGACGATTTTGTTGCCCCGGTTTGTCATGCGCAAATTGAAATCCTGTACCAGGATGCGTCCATCCTGCTGATCAACAAGCCCAGTGGTTTGCTGAGCCTGTCGGGCAAAAACCCGCT
>DATCZY010000346.1:0-11540 GCA_036525655.1 Lysobacterales bacterium
GGCCACGCAAAAGAATGCCCGGCTGATTCTCGACGGCGACGGCGGCGAGCTTTCTGCAAGCAGTTACGCAGCCGGGTACTTTGCAGAACTAATGCTGACGGCAAGATGGGCAACGCTCCTGCACGAATTGAGACAAATGGACCCAAACCGGGACGTCCGTTTGTCGACTTTCAAACGGCATGTCTTGCGCCCGATGTTCCCCTACCCGATGCTTAATTGGCTCAACCGGAAAGCGCGTTTCAAGCAGTATTTCGAATATCCCATAAAGGCCGAATTTATCAGGGACACCCTTGGACAGGATGCGGAGCAGGTTCAAGACCGGGTAAACCGTTTTCTGGAGGAATATCCCAACCACAGGAAAAACATGGCGGAGGATATTCAGCGTGCGAGAATCGACATTCGGCAACGATCTCATGCCGGGTTTGTCGGATACCACAAGGCCAGGATTTCGTATCCTTACCTGGATAAACGTATGCTGGAATTCGGCTTGGCCGTTGACGGACATTTCAAATACCAGAACGGGCAGAACCGCCGCTTGATTCGGCTGGGCATGGATGGTCTGCTGCCACGCAAGATTCTTTCACGGACCAGCAAAGCCCCATTCTGCCCTGATTACCACATTCGTTTTGAAAGAGATAAAGTCCGCGCTATACGAAGTTTAAAGAACTTTTCAGAATCTGGAACACTGGGCCCCATCGTGGATTTGCAAAAAATATTAACTGCTTTGCAGTCAATCCCTGCCTACCGGCCTGAGAATCCGATGCGGGTTGATTATGAATCTCAGTTCCTAATTCCCTACGGCGTGTATATGTGCTATTTTCTGCTGGCACCAAGAAGTTGACACCCCGGCAGGATCATGATCATGAAAAAAGGGACGGAGCGGTTCGATAAAACCGCAAAGGAATCGAAGAGGAGCTATACAGCTCCGAGACTGACTGACCACGGCAGCTTGTCAAAACTCACTCTGGGCGGGAGTAATATTGGGAACGACGGAAACACCACTTGTAACGGCAACGCCAACCCAAACACACAGTGTAACCCTTCCTGACGAGTACAGGCCATGTGCGAACCAATCCGCGTCGCCGGCAAAAACTTACTTCAATAACAACCTGTCGTAAACCCCCCCCAGCCATTGCCGAAGATAGAGAATGGGCAACCATAACCTGTTGTTTTTTTCATACTTATGCAGCAGATATGCACCTGGAGGGATGAATAACTCCCTCAACAATTCAACTCTGGCCTCACGATTCGGCAACTCTTTCCAGTCAACGAGCAACAGGCCCAGGTGACTCTGTGTGAATCGCCGGGAGTTCGAAGGTTTTGAGCCAGGGGTCTGCAATTGCGCAATGACCTGGGGCGGCACCACTGTGTGAAAACACGCTTCAGACTTAAGTATTGCGTCAAGACAAACATCCTGCACACTCCGTTCAACGGCACGACCTGCAAACCGGAAGAACTCGCGGGAATCCATTGCCATGATCAGTTCGTGGACATCATAGATCCAGATCAGCCGGTCCCGGTCATGTCGTTCGCTGCCGAAGCGATGCATGCAAGCGAGCATCAGCGCATTCGAATTATTGAGAATTCGCATCGGCGACATACCCGGTGCTTCGCGTGAGCCTTCAAAGGCTTCTTCGAAAGAGAGGACGCGCGCGAAACGCGGCGAATTGAGTATCCGCCAGTGGATGTCGAACCGAATGCTGTACGATTCGTCGCTGGGGCGCACCACCGTGAACTGATGACTCTTATACACGGTCGATGCAACCCGGTATCCGAGGTCCAGCACCGTTTGGCGGACACCGGCAATGTCTCCCATGCGAATAAACAGGTCGCTGTCACTGCGTGGTCGCGTGCCCGGCTGTTTGTACACTGAAACCGCCAGGGCTTCACCCTTGGTGGTAATGCAGGGAATATCCTTTGCAGCCAGCGCGTTCAGCAATTGGCGCAAATAGTGAGTTCGCAGCAGGTCATGCGCCGCTCCGGCCTTGCTGGCCTGTTCCAACTCCTGCTGTAATTCAAGCGGCCAGCTTTGCCAGTCCGGGTTATTCCGCATTCTATGGAATAGCAGTGCTACAACACCGTGATGGCGGCAACGGGCCAGAAACTCGTTGGCATTCAGGTTGCCCGTCACAGTCCATGGCGCCGGTTCGCCTCTCAGGGCCTGGCAAATGAAATCATCGATGGAATTAGTCAGATCGATCAGTAACCTTTCGGATTCTTCTGCTGCCAGTTCCAGGCATCCTTACACATGGCCTCGATGCCCAGTTCGGCTTTCCAGCCCAATTCCGTTTCAGCCAGAGCGGGGTCAGCGTATACCGCCGGCGCGTCCCCTGTCCTGCGCCCGGCGATGCGGTACGGGATTTTCAGTCCGGTGGCGCTTTCAAACCCCTTGATCATGTCGAGTACTGAATAACCCGTTCCGGTACCCAGGTTATGAATCATCAACCCGGGTTTGTCATCCAGCTTCTTCAATGCCTTTATATGGCCTTTTGCCAGATCCACGACATGAATGTAGTCGCGGATACAAGTACCGTCCGGGGTGTCGTAATCATCACCCCATACAGATAACTCGGCCAACTCGCCCACCGCAACCTTTGTGATGTAGGGCATCAGGTTATTGGGAACGCCCAGCGGGTCTTCGCCGATTTCGCCGCTGGAGTGCGCACCTACCGGGTTGAAGTAACGCAGGATGGAAATGTTCCATGCCGGATCGGATGCGGCCAGGTCCTTGAGCATGTTCTCGATAGTCAGCTTGGTCTGGCCGTAGGGGTTGACCGCCTCTAGCGGAAAATCCTCGCGCACAGGCAATGTATCAGGCGCTCCGTAAACAGTGCAGGAAGAACTGAATACGATGTCCTTTACGCCGTGATTGTTCATGGCTTCCAGCAGGTTGGCCGTCCCGCTGATGTTGTTCTGGTAGTAAGTCAGCGGAATTTTAGTAGACTCACCGACCGCTTTCAGGCCGGCAAAATGGACCACTGCATCGATTTTTTCCTGCCGAAACAGACGATCCATCGCCTCTGCGTTACGCAGATCTGCCAAGTGAAACTGAATGTCCATACCGGTCAACATCTCGACCCGGCTGAGGGAGTCGGACCTGGAATTGCTGAGGTTGTCCACGACTGCGACTTTGTAGCCAGCTTTTAGAAGTTCTATGCAGGTATGGGAACCGATGTAGCCGGCCCCGCCTGTAACGAGGATTCTTGGTGCCGATTTTTGGTTATTGGAAGTCAAAGCAATCGCCTTTCCTGCTGCTTATCAAATTCATTGATAATGAAATCGCGGCCCAGGAAGCGTTGCAAATACCAGCTTTGCTTGATGTAAATCTGAAAGGCAGAGGCCACGATCATGAAGCACCAGAAGCTGAGGTAGTCAGGCCAGCCGGCCAGTTCGAAAACAAGCCCGAACCCGGCCAGAATCAACGCCAGCCCGGTGATAGCCAGCCAGGTTTGCCTGATCGTAAACCCGGCACGCAGAAAAGCATGGTGAAAGTGATGTTGGTCGGCCGCCAGGGGAGACTTGCCCGCCCGCCAACGACGCCACATGACCGTGGTCGTGTCCAGCAAGGGCACGGCAAAAAGCCAAACAGCCGTCATCGGCATGAACGCCCTTTGTCCTGCCTCGTTGTGATCGCTTCCTAACGCAATAAAACACCAGGCCAGGAAAAAGCCCAGGAACTGTGACCCGGAATCCCCCATGAACACCCGGGCCCTGGCGTTCCAGGGAAAGCGGGCGTTCAGAAGCAAGTAACCGAATACAGCAGAGATGGCAACCAGCAGCAGTATCAGGATATTATTCTGCAGCGCCATGCCGGCCATAAGCGCCATGCCCGCGGCCGCCACAATGAAAATGGAACCCGAAACACCATCCATGCCGTCAATCATGTTGAATGAATTGATCACGCCCGCGGCAGCGAAGATCGTGAGAGGAATACTCAGCCAACCCAGGGTAAGAACGCCGTTCCACAACAATCGGCCGAAATCGTCCAGACGGACATCAGCGCAGAAAATAATGGTCATGCAGGCCACAAGCTGCACCAGGAATCGAACCCAGGCTGGCAATGGCTGGTAGTCGTCGATCATCCCGACCATGAACATCAGCAGGCTGCCGAGCGCCAGCCCTTGCACAAACGGGCTTCCCTGGTACAAAAACAACAGCATCAGACCGAAAGTAATCAACAGGGCCGGGCCGCCGGTTAACGGCGTTGGTTCTACGTGCGCCTTGCGCTCGCCCGGATGGTCCATCAGGCCGACTTTACGGGCCAGCGGGATCAACGCCAGGCAGAGGCCCGTGGTGATCAAGGCGGATAAGAGCATGAGTAAAACCACTGGTAAATGCTTCCCTAGTTATCCGCTCTCTAATGATGAGTAGGACTGCGCACAGGCAACACCCATGATACAGGCATATAGTATCGCAACGGCGGGCAGTTGCAGGCTGAAATCCAGCAGGGCGTGCAGCCCGACCAACACCGAGGCCGCCACGCCCGTAGACGGGTAAACCCAGTCACGGTGGCGTTGCCTCACACCCTTCAGACAAGTCCAGACGAGTCCGCCGAGTGCGAGGTAGAGCAGAAGCGCGGCGGGAACACCCAGTTCAAAAGCATTTTCCAGCCAGGTGTTGTGTGCGCGGTCATAATGCACCCCGCTTTCCAAGGGGTCATACAACCGGTAGCTGTTAGCGAACGTGCCATAACCAAAACCCAGCACCGGATTATCACCGATGGCGCGGTTGACGTTCGCATAAACCGCCATCCGTTCTTCAGTGGTGATGTCGGTGCGGCCAATTCGATCGAGCAGTGCTTCGCTGGTCAGGAAAAATGCGATACCCGCCACCGCCAGTGCCGCGAAGGCCACTGCCCGCAACCGCCAGCTTTTCGACGAAACCCGTTTATCCAGCAACAGGAACAGCACCAACGTGCCGGCGAGGCTCGCGGTAAAGCCGGCACGGGAATGTGACAACACCAAGGCTGTAACAATCAGCAGCAGCACGATCAGGGGCTTCCAAGCCCGCAAAATGAAATCTTCCGCCCGGGCTTCCCGATCCTGAGGCGTGGCGTATGGCTTGACCAATGGTTTGGCCATACGGTGATAAAACCAGGCCATTGCGCACAGCATGGTCAGGCCCTGCCAGGTTGCGAAATGGTTGCGGTTGATAAAAGTGCTGCGCACATCGTGTTGAAGCACTTTCCCGCCAAACAGCCAGTCGGGGTAGTAGCCGCTCCAGTAAACAGCCAAACCAAAAACGGCATAAATCAGCCCGGCGACAGTCAGCCAGCCGAACATCAGTTGCGCTCTGCCCCGGTCGCGGCCGAACTGAAAAGACAGGAAAAGCACCAGTGAATAAGACAGCAAGCGCATCAGGGCAATCCAGCTGTCTTCTGCTGCCAGCGTGATCCTGCCGGGAATTTCCATGCCAAGGCTATCGGCCGTCATAGCCCATAACGGATGGTGCCAACCGGCGGGTGAACCGGTTGTTATCTGGATTATCACCCAGGCACAAGCCAATGCAAATGACAGTGGAATCCAAATAGGAAGGTGCGTTGCAATTTGTCCCTTGCGTCCACTATTGACCGCAGCCCAGGCCAGGAATAAAAGACCGGCAACCACGGCACACAGCGACCACGACCATTCGCGGTTGCTGCCCAGTGGCAGCGGCGATGTCACCACCAGCAGCATCAACAGTGAGAACAAGATGGCATTCAGCAGCTTGTTCATTCCAGTAACCTCTGTACCATTCCATAACGACGGATCCACAGCTTATTGCGCGACTGGATGGTTTCCGGAAATGCCTGCAGCGCGACGCGCGCGGTGTTTATGTCCGGGTAATCACCCTGCACAAGTACCCACAATGGCTTTTTGTGGCTTGTCTGTCGGTAAATGGCGAAAGGCGCCAGACCCGGCTCTTCCGAAATAATTTCGTACAGCTTTTCCGGCTGACTGAGCGCGATGACCTGGATGGTGAAGTGTTCCGGATCGCGGTCTGCAATCCAGATCTCCCCCTCGGTTTTCGGATCAATTGGCAACGATTCGGCTTCGTATTTGGCTATGATCCCCGATGATATTGGGTCGCCATTCGAAGCCGCTTCACGGAACCATTGCATCGACTTTTCCGCATCCGATTCCACGCCCAGTCCGTCTCGGTACATGACTCCAAGGTTGTATTGCGCATCGGCATCCCCCTGGTTGGCGGCCATCTGCCACCACTTGAAGGCCTCGAAATCGTTCTGCCGGACACCCTGCCCTGAACTGTACAGAAAGCCCAGCTTGTTCTGGGCGCCGGGGTGATTCATCCCGGCCGCCACGCGCAGCCAACTGGCGGCTTCCATCGTGTCCTGCTGCACGCCCTGCCCAATCCAAAACAGCATGCCAATCGCATACAGCGTTTCGGCTCGCACGGGATCCGGAACGGTACCTGGCGAACTTTCGACGACCGCCTGCCATTCGGTGATGGCCGTCTCGTAGTCGCCGTTGATGTAGGCGTCCAGACCGACCTGGTAATCGGCAGGCAACGCCGGTGCAGCAAGCATGCATGCAAAAGCCAACACCAGGTGCTTACGCATGAGAAGAACCTCCCGTGTGCAACAACCGCCGCTCCTCACCTTCCAATACCAGGCAGGTCAGAATCCCGGTGGCATAAGCCCCGGTATCAATCCCAATACGGTTGGGATGAAATACCACTTCCTCCGAAATCGTGTGACCATGCACCACGATATGTTCATGCTGCTGGCGACTTTCCGTGAAATCGTCCCTGATCCATAGCAGATCTTCGCTACTCTGTTCCTGCAGGGGTTTTCCGGGCCGGATACCCGCGTGCACAAACAGGTAGTTCCCCGAAACATGCATCATCTGCATTGCCCGGTAAAACTCGACGTGACGTTCGGGCAGCTGAGACTGGAATTCATCCCTGAGCTGTTCCGGGTCCGGGCGGACATGAGGCGGCATGTGAATACCGTAGCTGGCCAGTGTTTCGCGGCCGCCCCAAGCCAGCCAGCCTGAAGCCGCTTTCGGGTACTGCAAAAAATCCAGCAAAGTCTGCTCGTGGTTACCCAGCAGGTAAACGCTCTCGAACCCGGATAGCGGCGCGTCCAGTAACTCTTCGATGACTTCCCGCGAGTGCATTCCCCTGTCAATATAGTCGCCGAGGTAAACCAGGGTGCGATCACCCTTCCAGCCGACCCCGTCTTCAACAATCATTCCATGCAACTGCTGCAGCAGGTCCAGCCGACCATGGATATCGCCAATGCAATAAACACGACGGCCCGGCTCGACGCGGGGTTTCGGCTGCTCGGCAGCAGGCGCCGCCCCTCCCAGCCAGCTTTTAAGGAAGTTTTTCAAGCCAAACCTCCATTTCCACAAGCACCGCCGGATCAGTGCCGACCAACAACTCACCCGTCACGGCCAGGTCACGGTCGCGCCGCGCCAGCACCCGTACCAGTGAGCCTCGCTGGGCCCGCCAGGCCAGTAACAGTTGGTCGCGCAGCATGGCCACCGCTTCGTCATCCATGTATTGGCGATGAGCCAAACCCATCTCTACCCGCCGGGCCAGTAGCGAAGCATCAGTCCGGCTCGTAAAAATCGACATTTTCCAGGCTTGGATGATGGTTTCCGGCTCATCGTGCAGTACCCAGCGCACCGTGGCCAGGCGCAGCCAGGCGGCAGGCTGGGCGGGCGACTGCTGCAATGAAGTTATGGTTGCTGACTCGGCCAGCCGGTAAGCCGGGCGCCGCTCGAGTGCCGGCGTGTAAGGATCCATGCCGCGCAGGTAATGCAGTTGGCCCAGACCATCGTAGTAACGATAATGCTCATTACGATCAATGGCCTGTTGCGCGAAATCAATCAGCACGGGAAGCCGATCTGTAGGAATCAGCCGATCGCGATTATAGCGCTTGATAGCAATGTCGACCGGCAAGTATCGGAAGCCTGCCTGGAAGCGCGGCCAGGCCAGCACCAAGACGGCAATAGCGACCAGGCCGGTCGCGGCGAGGAGAAAAAACCTAGCCCGAATAGTATTTCCCATAACGGCCGTAGTGGTAGTAATAACCTGAATCGCCATAGCCCATTCGCCCGTATCGGTCCAGGTCTACCTGCTGCAAGACGACACCGGCGATATCCACCTTGGCGCGATGTAACTGCTCCACCGCAGCCCGTGCAACCTTGCGCGGAGTCTTGTCCCAGCGCACAACGAACAGGGTCTTATCTACTATCCGGCCAATAATCCGGGCATCTGCGACGGCCATTACCGGCGGTGTGTCGATGATGATCAAGTCATAGATGGATTTCAGCATCGCCACGATCTCTTCCATCCGGTGGGATGAAAATATGTCCGTGGCGTTGGCATACTTGGCCGTACCCGCGGGTATGACATCCACATTGCCTTTTTCATCCGGCTGCAGGAATTCGGCAAGAGGCTCATCCCCGGCCAGGACGAGGTCGGATAAGCCCTTGTGCTTCTCCGGCATATTGAGTTTTTTGACGATACTGGAACGGCGTAAATCACCGTCGATCAAAACGACCTTTTGTCCGGACGCAGCCGTCACCCGCGCCAGTGCCATGGCCAGGGTGGTCTTGCCCTCCTCAGGCACGGAAGAGGTCACTTGTATCGCTTTCACCGGGTGATCCGGATCTGACAGGGCTAATCCGAATTTTAGAGAATTGATCGCCTCGACCAGTCCCGAATTGGGTTTTTCCAGCACGTAGTCGTGTGGCGCAACCTTGTTCGGTGAAATGGGGATCAGCCCGATCACGTATTCCTTCAACACCTGCTGCACCTGCTCGGGGGTCATCATGCCGGGATTGAGCATCTGCAAGGCCAGCACCAGTCCGCAGGCGCCGAAAAAGCCCAGCAGGATGTACTGAGTCAGCAACTTCTTACGATTCGGCGAGGACGGCCAGCCCGGCACTTCAGCCGCGGAAATGATTCGCGCATCGGAGGATTCAAGCCCCTGGGTGGAACTGGTCTCCTTGAAGCGGTTCAGGAAGGTCTGGTAAAGGGTGCGGTTGGCGGCCGCTTCGCGTTCCAGCGCGCGCAGCTGGATGGCTTCCTTGTTCTGCACGCTGGTCTCACCGCGCGCGACCCGCAAATTAGTTTCCAGGCTGGCGACACGGGTGCGGGCAAACTCAGCCTCCTGCTCCAGGCCAATGGCAATGCGCTGTACTTCATCACGGATGCGCTCGCGAATTTCGATAATCTCGGCAGACACCTGCAGCATGCGCGGGTGCTTGGGGCCAAGCTCCACCGAAAGTTCCGACTGCCGGCTCAGGGCCTGGGCCTCCTGTGTGCGCAGTTGCTGCACCAGTGCGGAGGACATCACTTCGGCTGCCGTTTCCGCACCCTGGCCGCCACTTTCCAGCAAGCGGCGCAGCTGGTTTAGCCTCGCATTCACTTCGGCCAGTTCGGAGCGGGCGATGACCAGCTGGCTGCTCAACTCAGACACCTGGGTATCCAGCAGCGTATTTCCGGATCCTTCAGCCAGACCGTATTCATCGCGGTAGAGTTCCACTGCCCGTTCGGAATCCACCACCATGGTTTCCAGTTCATCCAGCTGCTCTGTCAGCCAGGCATTGGCTTTCTCGGTGGCTTCGAACTTGGCTTCCAGCTGATCAACGATATAGGCTTCCGGGAAATCATTGGCGACGCGCGCCGCCGTTTTCGGGTCCAGCGAGGAAAACGTGATGTTGATCACCTTGCCCCAATCAACCGCCTTCACGTTCAGCTTGCTGAGCAGAATATTGGTGGCCGTCGCTATTTGCCGGTTACGTTTTTGCTCTTCCGCTTCCTGTTCGTTCGCCGGGGCGGCGGCAGCCGGGACCACGCGCACCGTTTCCTTACCCATCGCTTCTTTCAGTGTTTTCTTCCAGCTGGCCGGGATCCAGGTTTTTGGGTTCAGGTACTTCAGGAAATCGAACAGGCTGGTTTCCGGTTCGCGCAGCGATGGATTGAACTCCGGATCGTTCAGCAGGTCGAGCCGCTCAATCACCTTGGCCGCGAGAACCCGCGAGCGCAGCACTTCAATTTCACTGGCCACATCACCCAGGGAATTCCCCCGGCTGAGTACCTCCTGGATATTGACCACCTGTGATTCCGGCAGGCCAATCACCATGGTGGAGGTCGCGGTATAAACGTTTTTGATCTCGTTGACCTGGATATAACTGACCACCGCCACGAACAGCGTGATGGCAATAATCAGCTTACGCCGGAACCAGAGCAGCTGCAGGTAATCGAGAAGCGGCAGCTTCTGCTCATTGTCCTCCGTCTGCCAGGGAGCGGGGTTTACGTTTTCCATGTTGTGGTTCATCAGAACAGGCGCTCGGCAATCCGGATGATGTCCCCGGGCTGCACTTTCTCATCGATACTGAGCTTGATTTCATTCTGCTCCGGGTCATCGCCTCGAATCACGTACACCACATCCTGCTTGGCGCGGTAGGTGTAGCCACCGGCGTTGGCAATCGCCGTCAGGTAGGTCATGCCGGCTTTGTAAGGAAAAGCCCCGGTAGAGCTGACTTCACCGATCAGGTAATAAAGGCGCGAATTCATCACCTGGATGAAAATCCGCGGGTTGACCAGGTAATCGGGTTTTAGCTTGCTGACCAGCAGATCCTCCAACTCCAACGGATTGAGGTCAGAAGCATCGATCGTGCCGATCAGCGGCATGGAGAAACGGCCGTCAGCATCAAGTGTGAATTCACCGGACAGCTCAACGTGGTTGAAGATATCGATCTTGATGCGATCGCCGGGCGCCAGTTCATAGGTCTTGTAACTGTCGCTGGCAGGTGGCGGCAGCGTTTCGATGACTTCCTGCGCCGCGAGCGGACCGGACCCCGCTGTCAAAGCGAATATCAGTAATAGCCCGGTCCATAATGACGGTGATCTCATGTCAGAAAGTGAATCAGCGCTCAATTCCCAGCGTCAGCCAAACCCGGTTCACATCATAGCCGTCGTCAGGCAAATTGGTCTTGAGTTTCTCATGGGCATAAGAAGCGTTCAGGAACAGGAACCGGTTAATGAACCAGCTGAGACCGATCCCATAGCGAGAAATCTTATCCACGTCTCTTGCAAACACCGGTGCATCTTCGATCAACTGGTAATTGTTATCGCTGTACGAGGCGAAGCCATTGATCTGCAGGAATCGCGTCAGTTCATGGTCAACACGGACCGAATAGAGGGTCCTGAGGTAGCCCGAAGCATACTGACTGGTTGTTTCCTGCACACTGGTATCAACCCGGGCATAAACCGTCGTCAGGCCGGTCGGCGTCCAGCCCAGGCCAGCGCCGCCGCCCCAGCCGTTGGTATCCGGCAACAGGGGGTCATCGTAACTGCGATTGACATAGCGGGCGGAAATGTCGCCATTCAGTTTTCCGGTCAGAGCGAACGCAAGGCCGCCATTGATCGTATAGGCATCACCTGAGCGGTTATAACCATTGCGGTCCAGTTGTTCATCGTACTTGAAGGTGCCGCTACTGTAACTCGCAAACGCCTGTATGCCCACGCGGAACTGGTAACCGGCCCGAAGGCTCCAATTGTAGGCATCACGATCACGGTCC
>DATCZY010000347.1:0-2265 GCA_036525655.1 Lysobacterales bacterium
TCCTTGTAGGCGTCCTGCCCATAGATAAAACCCGCGGTATCCTGGTGCAAATCGGTGGCGGTGAAGCCCACCGTAAACTCACCGCCAGTCACTGTCCAACTGCGTTTGAGGTGTGCTTTACCCTGCCGGTAGCCGGAATCATCCCGAAACCCGCCGTCATCTGCATAAATGGCGGAAGCAAACCAGGGTGATTCTGCTTCAAAGGGCAGGCTGACGCGGGCGCGGAAGAAATCGTTGGCGCCCAACTCCAGGCCAAGGTGCGGTTCTCCCGCATTACCCGGCATGGGCATCAGAACATTGACGATGCCGTGCAGGGCGTTGGAACCGAACAATGCGTTACCCGGACCCCGGATGACCTCGATCGAACGGGCCTGTTCGGTATCCAGCTCAATAAACTGGTTGATGTTGCAAAAGCCGGCCGGACGTACCGGGATGCCATCTTCGAGAAACAGGAATCCGGCACATGCACCGCCGCCGCCCAAAACCGGCGAGCGTATGGCGGTCTGGTGTTCCTGGCCGCTGCCGCGTACCACCCAGGCCCCGGCCACCTTGCTCATCAACTCGTTGATATGCTGGTGTTCGACACGTTCGATGGTCGACGCATCGAGCTGGGCGATATTGCCGTTGTAAGATGCCTTGGCCTGCTGATGCCGTTGGGTAGTGACCACGACCTCGCTGATCTCCGATTCATCGAATGCCTTGATACCGGTTGATTGATTGTCGGCCGCGTTAGCGGTTCCAACGGCAAGGCAAACCGGCATTCCCATAAGCACGGCTGACAAGGATCTGAATATGGATCGGTATGGTAGTGGCATGTATCCCCAAAAGTGTGCGTCATGGTCGTCAGCGGAATCAGCATCCACCCCGCTCCATGTAGTTTTTATTTTATATGTACTAGTATTAGCACAATATAGAAACAAGAACGCCGACAAAGCGCAATCAAAATTAATGGAGCAATATGAGCGAAGATAGCGATAAAAATAATAAAAAAGGTTTGGAGCGCCGCGAATTTTTGAAGTTGGGTGCCGCTGGAGTGACCGTGACACTCGCTGGCTGCGCAATTGCTGAGAAAGGCGCACAGGTCCCAACGGCAACGCCTGACCCTCCTGCTGTGACGCCCGAAACATCCGGGCAGGTGAAAACAAAGATACCGGAAGTCGGCGACCTGATTGACCCGCTGACCGCCCGGGCCGAAAACTGGCAGGAGCCCTGGACATGGCGCCCGGAGTTGTGGCCCGGGTCAAACCTGGATTTGAATGTTGTCCAAAACCAAAACCCCGGCGATTCACAATCACCCGGTAATCCCACACCCTCAATATTCAGCTACAACGGCACCAGCCCCGGCCCGACCGTGCGTGTCCGAAGTGATGGAGTCATTCGCTTCAAAGTGCGCAACACCATGGGTTTGAACGAGAAGGAAACACAGGTCGGTCCGGCCCCGGACGCGTTTGAATTTGTACCCGAAGTAAGGCAAAAAATATGTGCCCTGGCCGAGGCACAGGTGCGTGGCGGGGATCCGGAAAACCCACGCAATTGCCAGCCTTTCCGGTTTCCCGAGCAACAGTTGCAGGTTGTGCAGACGCAGGTTCGGCCGGGCTGGGATATAGGCGGTCATATCAACGGCCCGCACGGGGCTCACACGACCAATTTACACACCCACGGCCTGCATGTTTTTCCGCAAAAAAACCCGGATGGCACACACTCTGATAACGTCTCATTGCGGATTATTCCCAAAGCCGACCTCGAAGCGAGGATCGCTGCCAAGGGCGATGAAGCAAAGGTGTTGGCCGACTATGAACACGTTGGTGAACTCGATTACAAGATACAGCTGGCTTTTGAGCGTGATGGAAAAACGATGCCGCATCCACCGGGGACACACTGGTATCACCCGCACTCGCATGGTGCGACCCACGACCAGGTGGCCAGCGGCATGGCCGGTTTCCTGGTGGTAGAAGGAGATGTCGATGCGGCCATCAACCGGGCAATGACCGGCTCAGAGTGGCCGGAACCGGAGGTCAGAAACGGTCCGTTTGACTACCGTGAGCGGCTCATTTTAATTCAGCGGGTTCAGGTTCCGTCCGGGGATCCGGATGCGGGTAAGAAAAAAAGACAACTCAGGGCGCCTCCCGGATTGGCGGTCAATGGCGCGCGCAAACCCCGCCTGATACGGATGCGTCCGGGCGCGGTGGAGCGCTGGCGCATCCTCAATGGAAGTGTCGATGGTTCCGGAACCAAGCGCTTCATGGTGCTCGATGGTCAATTTGT
>DATCZY010000348.1:0-3449 GCA_036525655.1 Lysobacterales bacterium
GGGCATCGAAGTGCTGTTAATGTCCGACCGCATCGACGAATGGGTGATGGGTTACTTCAACGAATTCGACGGCAAGAAATTGCGCTCGATCGCCAAGGGTGATGTTGATCTGGGGACCGATACGGACACCACGGAAGATGAAAAGGCCGAAGACGCGCAGAGAGAGCCGCTGTTGAAGCGCCTGTCAGAATCACTGAAAGACGAGGTCAAAGAGGTTCGGGCTTCCAGGCGTCTCACCGAATCCGCATCCTGCCTGGTGCTCAGCGAACAGGAACTTGCATTGCACATGCGCCGTATGCTGGAACAGGCCGGCCAGACCCTGCCCGACAGCAAGCCGGTACTGGAGGTTAACCTGGATCACCCGCTGCTCAAGCAGGCCGAGGCGACCGGGTCTGACGACGAGTTCAAGGACTGGGCGACCTTGTTGTTTGAACAGGCCGTACTCGCTGAAGGCGGGCAACTGGAAGATCCTGCCAGTTTTGTGCAGCGCATGAACCGGTTGTTGTTCAAAACCGCTTAAGTTTCGCAGGAGGCTTCTAAGGGCTAGCCGATTCGCGCTAGCCAAATCATACGGCTGCCACCGGCCAATCGTCGCCGGTGGCAGCCATGCCTGCGAGACCAGGGATGCTGAAGGGATGAGGGTAGGCCGAGGGGGCAGCCCGGGTTGCCTTGAGCTTGTCTGGCTAGCAAGTTTTGATATAAACCTCAACTTTTCCAGTTTAAACTCAGATCATGGATTCATCGGTAAGGTTGGATAAATGGCTGTGGGCGGCGCGGTTTTTCAAAACCCGTTCGATTGCCCGCGAAGCGGTTTCGGGCGGAAAGGTCTACCTCAACGGCAATCGCGCCAAACCCGGCCGGTCACTCAGTGTCGGCGATGAGCTGCGTATTCAGCGCGGTGTGGAGGAGTACACCATCACCGTCGTTGAGCTTTCGACCTCCCGTGGCCCGGCGAGCGTCGCCCAAACCCTTTATGAAGAATCTGAAGAGAATCGTACAAAGCGCGAAAAGCTGGCCGAAGCACGCAAGCTGGAGCATCAAGAGCATGCGCAACGTGAACGGCGACCGGATAAACGCCAGCGCCGCAACCTGATGCGCTTCAAGAGTAAGTACGATTGATTTGAGAGGCATGATCCGGGCCGAACCTGCCGGCGACATCTGGTTTCTGCTGTTTGTTTCTGTACTAGCCTTTCCGATGAAGCTCTCCTGCCGGCGCCGTGTGACGCAAGGGTTTTGCTTTTCATTGGTGCCGGGCGCAGCGGCAATTGGACTATTGCCCTGCGGTTAACGGTCACGCAAGCCCTTGAGCTGATAAATCAGATCCAGCGCGGCCCTGGGCGTCAGTTCGTCAGGGTCGATTTCATCCAGCCTGTCTAGCGCCGGGTTGTCCGGCTCAAGCTCCGGTTCCGGTTCTTCGTAGGTGGTGAATAATCCCAGTTGCGGACTGTTATCGTCAGCCCTTTCGAGTTTTGATAGCTGGAAGCGTGCGCGTTTTAAAACGTTCTTCGGAATACCTGCCAAAGCCGCTACCTGCAGGCCATAACTCTGGCTGGCGGGGCCGTCATTGACCGAATGCAGGACCACGATACGCTCGCCGTGTTCCACCGCCTTGAGATGCACGTTGTGAACACCTTCGAGTTGTTCGGGCAGGTGCGTCAATTCGAAATAGTGGGTTGCAAACAGGGTATAGGCCTTGACCTCACGTGCCAGGTATTCGGCTACCGCCCAGGCCAGGGCGAGGCCGTCGTAGGTACTGGTCCCACGACCGATTTCATCCATCAGCACGAGTGAATGCTGGCTGGCGCTATGCAGGATATTGGCGGTTTCCGTCATCTCGACCATGAAGGTCGAGCGTCCGCGGCTTAGATCATCGCCGGCGCCAATGCGTGTGAATATCCTGTCCAGCGGGCCGATAACTGCACTGGAAGCCGGCACCCAGCTACCGGTATACGCGAGCAGGCAGATCAGTGCCGTCTGGCGCATGTAGGTCGACTTACCACCCATGTTCGGACCGGTGATGATCAGCATCCGCCGCAGCGGATTCATAAGGGTGTTGTTGGGCGTAAAGGTCTCGGTCTGCACATGCTCGATCACCGGGTGGCGCCCGTCGCGTATGTCGATGCCGGTTTGCTGACTGAGTTCCGGGCAGCAGAAGTCCAGGGTCAGGGCGCGTTCTGTAAAAGCGCACAAGACATCCAGCCGGGCAATGGCGTTGGCCATGGCCTGCAAGGGCTTCAAATCGGTCTGCAGCCTGCCGACCAGTTGCTCGTAACAATACTGTTCACGGGCCAGTGCCCGATCGCGACTGGACAGGACCCGGTCCTCGAATGTTTTCAGTTCATCGGTGATATAACGCTCGGCGCCTTTCAATGTCTGCCGGCGTTTGTAATGCAGCGGGACCTTATCCTGATGTGCATGGGTGATTTCAATAAAGTAGCCATGCACGCGGTTGTAGCCCACCTTCAGGCTCGCGATACCCGACTCTTCACGTTGCCGGTTTTCGTAGTCCAACAGGAAGTCGTCCGCGTTCTCCGACAGACCGCGCAGCTCATCGAGCTCGGCATCATAGCCCGCGGCGATGACGCCGCCGTTGCGGATCAGCACCGCTGGTTCATCGACCAGCGCGGCGCACAACAATCCATGGAGCTCCGGTAAACATTCAATGGCTTCGCCACATTGGCTGAGAGGCTCGCGATCGACCTCCATCAGGCTGGACTTGATATCGGGTAAGACCCCGAGGGTTTGCCGTAGTGTCGTCAGGTCACGCGGGCGCGCCGAGCCGAGCGCAACCCTGGCAAGAATTCTCTCGACATCACCCACCGAGCGGAATTGTGAGCGCAATGTTTCATACAGTCGTGTTTCCAACAGAACCCCAACACTGCTGTGGCGCACTCGCAGCCTTTCGCGATCGCGTATGGGTTCGGCAATCCAGCGCCGCAACAAGCGGCCGCCCATCGGTGTGATGGTGGAGTCCATGATGCCGGCGAGGGTATGCTCGCTGCGCCCTTCCGGGTGGTGTAATAACTCGAGATTTCGGCGTGTGGCCGCATCCAGGTGCAGGTGCGTGTGCGGGTTCTCCATCTGGATGGCGTGCAAATGGGGCAGGGCGGTGCGTTGTGTCTCCTGTGCGTACTGTAGCAGGGCGCCGGCGGCTGCGATGGCGGCCGGTTCATCTTCGAGACCAAAGCCGGCCAGGTCACGGGTGCCGAACTGTCCGGTCAGCAGGTGGTAGGCCGATTCACCGTCGAAATGCCAGGGCGCGCGTTTTCTGAGGCCACGCTGTCCGCTCAGCGATCCGGCCCAGTCAGCGTCTTCGGAAATCAACAATTCCGCCGGTAGCAATCGCTCCAACTGGGTTTCGAGTTCGTCCCGCGTGGCCAGCAGGCGGGTCAGAAACCGCCCGGAAGACAGGTCCATCCATGCCAGCGCCCAGGATTTTCCAATACGCG
>DATCZY010000349.1:0-7077 GCA_036525655.1 Lysobacterales bacterium
ACGCTATCGAGCTATTATTAGCCTGAATTTAACCCTTCACATAACAAACAGCTCCAACCGACGTTTTGGTCGAGTTCACCGGCATATTCCGATGCCATCGAGTCTGGAATGGCATGGTATCCGGAAGCTTTAAAGGCCGATTGAGCCACTCCCAATGAGGTTAAGGCGCAATATTCGAGCACCAGCATTCTCAGAGATGGCCGCGTGGTTTTAACATTGCCGGGAACAAGTATCGGCTGGTGGTCTGGATTCACTATGCCTACCGCTTTGTGCACATCCGGTTCATCGGAACACACAAGCATTACGACGAAATGGAAGCACGGATTATTTGAGTTATCCGTGGCGGGTTGTAGTATGTCTTTTCCGGCGGGCTATTTACCGAGTTTCAGAAATAACAGCGCCGGCGGTTATTATGGACTGAATCATCCGCAACCCGGGTCAGAATAATATGAACAACAAGGCCACGAATGTGCGCTGGCGCATACTTGCGATATTGATATTCGTCAGTTTCATTTCCTACGTGCTGCGCTCAAATATTTCCATCGCAGCGCCCGCCATGATCGCGGACCTTGGCCTGACAGAAATACAGTGGGGCTGGGTGCTGGCAGCATTTACCACCGGCTACGCCCTGTTCCAGATTCCCGGGGGGATCATCGGTGACCGTTTCGGGCCACGCAAAGCGCTGACCGCAATCGCCATCCTATGGGGCCTTCTGACCATCGCCACCGGTCTGATCCCGGATTCGTCCGCGGCCTCGGCCGGATTCATCCTCGTCTCCCTGATCACGGTACGGTTTCTCATCGGCATGGTGCATGCACCGGTATTCCCGGTGATCAATTGCAGTATCGAGCGCTGGTTTCCGGTAGGTGGGTGGGCCTTTCCGACCGGTCTGAGCAGCACCGGTTTAACCCTGGGCTTTGCCGCCGCAGCACCGGTACTGGTATGGATGATTGCGCAATGGGGTTGGCGTACCGCCTTTCTCGTGCTGTCGCCGCTGGGCTTTATTTCCGCCCTGTTATGGTGGTGGTATTCGCGCGACAGGCCGGGCCAGCACGCGTCGGTCAACGCCGTGGAACTGGCGCAGATCAGGGCCGGCCGTTCGTTTGACCCGGGAAACCCGGTCAACCCCGAGCCACAGCCGGCCGACGATAATATCAGTTGGAAACAGCTGCTGAAAAACCGCGATATCCTGCTGCTGACCATCAGTTATGGCTGTATGAATTTTGTATTTTACGATGCTTTCAACTGGTTCTTTTACTACCTCGTGACGGTGCGTGATTTTGCCGCCAGCGACGCCGGCATCATGACATCCAGCCAATGGATCGCGGGTGCCGTTGGCGCCGCGGCCGGTGGCTGGATGTGCGACCGATTATGCAAGCGCCTTGGGCTACGCTGGGGCTGTCGGTCTATCGTGGTTTTTGGCATGGTCGTTTCCGGTGTGCTGCTGATCATCGGCTCGGTCACAGGGAGCGCCTACCTGGCGGTCACCATGCTGGCGCTGTGTTTCTTCTTCAACCAGTTAACCGAGGGCGCCTACTGGGCCACCAGCATGGCCATCGGCAGACGCTATGCCGGCACGGCGGGCGGCGTCATGAACACCGGGGGCAACCTGATGGGCATACTCAATTCGGTGCTGGTTCCGGCCGTGTCGACCTGGCTTGGCTGGACCTTTGCAATGGCGCTCGGCGGCATATTCGCACTGGTAGGTGCAGCGCTGATGTTGCTAGTGCGTGTAGACCGGCCGTTTTATGCCGATGAGGTGAAGGTGTAAGTCATTCCGGGCGGTTGCGGGTGCTGTAAAACTGAATGACCCGTGCATTGATCGTCCCGAAATTATCGTTGTAAACGAAATGCAACGGTGGGGTCACAAATCCTCGAGTATCAAAACGTGTTCGTTCTCAACCGGCTGAAACCCCAGGTGTTCGTAAAAGGGGATGGCGACTTCATTGTCAGCATGCACCGTCAGCTTGCAATAAGTTGCATCCCACTGACGGGTGTGTTCGTACATCGCTTGCATCAGCTTTGCGCCCAGACCGGTGCCACGCATATCCGGGGATACGTAGAGGTCCTGCACGTAGATGCCGGGGCTTCCTTTCCAGCTTGAGAACTCGCGAAAATAAAGCACCAGTCCCACCGCCTCGACGCCGCTCCACGCGATCAGCGCTTCAAAACAGGGCGCCTCTGAAAACCCGTATTTCCTAAGATCCTCGACCTGGCGATCCACCTTAGAAGTCGCACCAAGGGTTTCTTCCAGCTGCATGAGCAGGCTGTGAATCACCGCCACGTCTTCAACCGTCGCCTTGCGGATGCTGATATCGTTCATCTTTGATCCCATTCCCTGCACAACAACTTGTCAATGGCCGCTTACATGATATTATTCTTATAGGTTATATAAACGTAGTCAATAATAGATATTAACTATGGTTACATTTTCCACTGTCATCATGAAATGAGCGGTGGCCAACGGTCGCTATGATACGCTTTAACAAGGCCTTCCGAATGTCAAAAATACAGCAATCCCTGGTAAACGCACTGATCTGCTCGCTGGTCCTACTGACCGGATCAGAAAATGTTCGAGCCGAACGGGAAACCGTTCTGAAGCAGATCAATGTTCCGCATAACTATTATTTCCGCGAAATGTACCTGCCACAGCTGACGCCGGGTCCGTCCGCCCTGGCCTGGTCACCGGACGGCAAGCACCTGGTTTACTCAATGCAGGGCAGTTTGTGGGTGCAGGACCCGACGACTTCATCGGCCCGCCAGGTCACCGCCGGACCGGGTTACGACTACCAGCCCGACTGGTCGCCGGATGGCAACTCGATTATTTTCGCCCGTTACCTCGATGATGCGGTGGAACTGCAACTCCTCGATATCGCCAGCGGCAGGGTCACCGGCCTGACCGGCGGGGGCCACGTCAACGTCGATCCGCGCTGGTCGCCGGACGGTTCCCGAATCGCCTGGGTCTCGACCGAAAGCAACGGCCGCTTCCGCGTTTATACCGGCCACATCGAAAACGGAAAGCTTGCCGGTGAGCCCATACTGCCGGAGCGCCGCAGCGCCATGCCGCGTTACTACTACAGCGAGTACGATCACGAACTCAGCCCGACCTGGTCACCCGACGGAACCGAACTGATCTACGTAGGCAACCAGGAAAGCGCCTATGGCACGGGCGGCCTGTGGCGTCTGCGTCTTGATTCGGAAACGTCTCCCGTTTCCGTGCGCCAGGAAGAAACCAGCTGGAAGGCGCGACCGGACTGGGCGCGGGACGGTAAACGCGTCATCTGGTCTTCCTACGAAGGCCGCCAGTGGCACCAGCTGTGGATAACGACCGCCGCGGGCGGTGGTGACCCGATCGCGCTGACCTACGGTGAATTCGACGTGACCGCGGCGCGCTGGGCGCCCGACGGCCGCAGCATCGCTTACATCAGCAATGAATCCGGCTCGACGGAAATTTGGATACAGGAGATTCCCGGCGGCAGGAAGTACCCGGTCAAAGCAATGCAACGCGAGTACCTCAAGGCAATGGGCAGCCTCGAGCTGCGGCTGGTCGACGCAACCGGGGCGACGGTCCCCGCGCGTGTATCGGTGAAAGGCGGCGACGGCCGCAGCTATGCGCCGGACAACGCCTGGATCCACGCCGACGACGCCTTTGACCGCAGGCACTCCAGGATGGAGACGGTCTATTTCCACAGCCCCGGCGAGAGCACCATGAAACTGCCCGCCGGTGAGGCGCAGGTCACCGTGTGGCGGGGTCTGGAAAATGCCATCACCCGGAAAACTGTTCAGATCAACAAGGACGAAGCGAGCACGCTGACCCTGTCATCCCTGCCGCTGGCGATCCCCGATGAGTGGAAGCGCGACTGGTTAAGCGCCGACGTGCACGTGCACATGAACTACGGCGGCAGCTACCGCAACACGCCCGCGCGTATGGTGGCCCAGGCCGAAGCCGAGGACCTGGACATGGTGTTCAATGTCATCGTCAACAAGGAACAGCGCGTCCCGGATATCGATTACTTCTCCAGCGCACCGGATACGGCATCGAACGACAGGGTCCTGCTGCAGCATGCGCAGGAGTACCACACCAGCTACTGGGGGCACCTCGGTCTGCTTGGTCTGAACGACCACGTCCTGCTGCCGGGCTACTCATCGTATTACAACACCGGCCTGGCCAGCCCCTACCCGGACAACTCGACCGTGGCCGACCTGGCCCACGAGCAGAATGCGCTGGTGGGTTACGTGCACCCCTACGACAAGGCGCCCGATCCCGCCAACGATACAAAGCTGACCAACGGGCTGCCGATCGATGTCGCGCTCGGCAATGTCGACTATTTCGAGGTCAGCGGCTTCAGTGACTACCGCGAGACGCAGAAGGTATGGTACCGCCTGCTCAACTGCGGCTTCCGCCTGGCGGCGGCCGGCGGCACCGATGCCATGGCCAACTATTCCTCCTTGCGCGGGCCCGTTGGCCTCAACCGGGTCTATGTCATGATGCAACCCGACGCAGGCTCATTGGCCGAGCGGCGTGACCGCTGGCTGGCGGGCCTTAAAGCCGGCAGGAGCATGGCCACCAACGGCCCGATCCTCAATTTCGAACTGGCCGGCAAACAGGCCGGTGAAGACCTGGCCCTGCCGGCGGGCGAGCACGAACTCGAATTCAGTGGTTTCATGCAATCCATCGTGCCGATGGACCACCTCGAAGTGGTCGTCAACGGCCAGGTCATGCAACGAATCGACCTCGACGAGGCACGGCAATCGGCCAACTTTACCGGTCGTCTCAAGCTCGACGCCAGCGGCTGGGTTTTGCTGCGCGCCTGGAACGAAGACGCCAGCCCCGACATATTCGACCGCTTTGCGTATGCAACGACCAACCCGGTATTCGTCGAGGTCGATGGCCAGGCCCTGCGCTCAACCGCCGATGCCGACTACTTCATCAACTGGATAGATCGCGTACACGAACAACTTGCAAGAAACCCGCACTATAATGACGACAGTGAAAAACAGGCCATCCTGTCGTCCATTGAATCAGCACGCGCGGTATTCGAGAGCAGACGCTGATGTCTGCACAACCGCTTTTATATTTTTTTTAAGGACCCGACCCATGAAAAAGTTATTTTTAATCCTGTCAATCCTGATGTTTTCCGGCGCAGCCCTGGCCGAAGCGGAAGCCACTAAAATAAAGGCGGTTGAAAGCATCGACAACCAGTCCGGTCAGTTGATCGAACTCAGTGACGAGATCTGGGCCTTTGCCGAAACTGCGCTGCGCGAGTATCAGTCATCCGCCGTATTGGCCGACTACGCCGAGGCGCAGGGTTTCGAAGTGACCCGCGGGGTGGCCGGCATGCCGACCGCCTTCACCGCGCGCTTTGGCTCCGGCAGACCGGTCATCGGTGTCATGGGCGAGTACGATGCCCTGCCCGGTATTTCGCAACAGGCCTCGCCCATCAAGCAGACCTTCGAAGAAGGCGCCGCCGGCCATGGCTGCGGACATAACCTTTTCGGTGCGGCCAGCCTGGGAGCGGCGGTGGCGATCAAGCAGCTGATCGCCGACGGCAGTCTGCAGGGCACCGTGGTGTTCTTCGGCACACCGGCCGAGGAATCCGTGGGCGGCAAGGTCTACATGGTTCGCGAGGGTCTGTTTGACGACGTCGACATCGCCCTTGCCTGGCACCCCAGCAACAAGACCCGCGCCGATACAACCAGCACCCAGTCGATGGTCGAAATCCGTATCGCGTACGAAGGCCGTGCCGCACACGCCGCCTTCGACCCGTGGAACGGGCGTAGCGCGCTGGATGCCGTCGAGATGACCACCTTTGCCATCAACCAGATGCGCGAACACGTGAAACCCAGCGTGCGTATGCACTACACCATCACCGGTGGCGGTGATGTGCCCAATGTCATACCCGAACACGCCAGCCTCTGGCTGTGGCTGCGCGACTCAACCCACGATGGCGTCAATGACCTGATAGCGCGCGCGCAGAAGATCGTCGAGGGCGTCGCCATCGCAACCGAGACATCGGGCGAGTTCAAAGTTACCGCTGGTTCCTACGAGATGCTGTCAAATATGACCGGGGCGCGCTTGATCCAGAAAAATTTCGAGTGGCTGGGGCCGATGCAGTTTGACGAGGACGAGCTGGCGTTCGCCCGCGAAATACAGAAGGCAACGGGTAAACCCGAGCTTGGAATGAATACCACAGCGGAGCCGCTTAACGAAAATCCGGGTGAACCCGAAGGTGGCTCCACGGACGTCGCGGATGTCAGCTGGGTGGTTCCGACATTGCATCTTTCGGTGGCTACCGCACCGGCTGAAACACCGTGGCACGCGTGGCCGGTGGTGGCTTCCGGCGGCATGTCGATCGGCCACAAGGGCATGCTCTACGCCTCCAAGAGCCTGGCGACGACGATGGTCGACCTGTACCTGGATGCAGATGCGCGTGCGGCCATCCGCGATGAGTGGCTCAAGGACAAGGACGGACGCCTGTACACCACCTTCCTGGCCGACGGTCCGCCACCGATACCTGAGCAATAAAGCCCTGGCTGACCGGTCAAAAACAGCCCGGTGCATTTTTCCGGGCTGTGTCTTGCCAACACCTTCAAAAGCATATTGCCAGAGTTTTAGCGGAGAATTGATATGACCAGGCAGTTTCTGATTACCATCCTGCTGTTGACCTTCAGCCTGTCGGCCCATGCGCAACGCGCACGTGATCTCGGCATTCAATTTGACGGCGATCCAGGGCCGCTCAACGCCATCACCGACGTCAAGGGCGTCAGCGTGGGTCACACCACCCTTATCAGCGATACCGGCGATGGCCACGCCATACGCACCGGTGTCACCGCCATCCTGCCACGCGGCAATGACAGCCTGATGCATCCGGTGATGGCTGCCAGCTTTGCCCTTAACGGCAACGGCGAGATGACCGGCACCGCCTGGGTGGAAGAATCCGGCCTGCTGGAAGGACCGGTTATGCTCACCAACACCCACAGCGTCGGCGTGGTGCGCGACGCCACCATCGCCTGGCGCATCCGCGCCGCCGAGCCCGATGCCAGCGGTTACACCTGGTCGCTGCCCATGGTGGCCGA
>DATCZY010000350.1:0-3013 GCA_036525655.1 Lysobacterales bacterium
CCAATCTTTTCAACACCCCCCTTGAATTCCGTTTGAGCACCCCTATCTGTGAGTTAAGTCATTTGTGACGCTACAGATTTCAGGAGGCAGACAATGTCTTTAGTACGCTACGAACCCATCGGGCTGTTTGACCAGTTCAACAACGAGCTTAACCGCTTCTTTACCAATACCCGGCCGGCAGCGGCCGCCAATGAGGCGCGTAACTGGGCACCGGCCGTCGACATCCGCGAGGAAGACGATCGTTTCCTGTTGATTGCCGACATACCGGGCGTCAAGCGCGAGGAGGTCGAGGTCACGCTGGAAGACGGGGTCCTGTCCATCAAGGGCGAACGCCGCACCGAGACCGAGGAGACCCGCGAGGGCTTCCATCGCAAGGAACGCGTCCATGGCAGTTTCCTGCGCCAGTTCACGCTGCCGGATACGGTCAATCCCGACACTATCAGTGCATCAGTCAGTGATGGTGTGCTGGAGATCGGCATTCCGAAACAGGCAAAGCCGGTACCACGGAAAATTTCCGTCAAATAGCGCCTGTCTGTGCGGCGGGCCGGCACACAGGTGTCGGCCCGCTGTGCATTGCAAGGCAGTTTCTGGTAGAACCGGCGTCATGAAACACTATTCTGAAGCCTGCGACCAGAACCGCGCGCCCATCCTGAACGTCATTCGGGACGTGTTCGGCTCTGCCCGGCAGGTACTTGAAATCGGCAGCGGCACCGGCCAGCATGCCGTCTACTTTGGCCAACAACTGCCGCACCTGCAGTGGCAAACCAGCGACCTGCCGGCCAGTCATGCCAGCATCAACGCCTGGATCAACGAGGCAAACCTCCGCAACGTTCATGCACCACTCGCGCTGGATGTTGCGACCGGGCCATGGCCGGAAACCATCTACGACGGCATTTTCAGTGCCAACACTACCCATATCATGAGCTGGCCCATGGTCGTGTCGATGTTTGCGGGTGTCGGACGTATGCTGGCACCCGCCGCCAGCTTCTGCCTGTACGGCCCCTTCAATTACGACAACGCCTATACCAGCCCGAGCAACGAACGCTTTGACGCCTGGCTGAAAGACCGCGACCCGGACAGCGGCATTCGCAATTTTCAGGACCTGGATGCGCTCGCGATGACCCATGGCCTGCAGTTGTCGGCAGACAATGAAATGCCGGCAAATAACCGGCTACTGGTGTGGTGCAGGCAGGCCTGATTACCGGTTCGCTTGATGCTTGACCGGCTGGCTTGTGCGAAGGGGCCGACGTTTCTCGGAATCATCACTGTAACGCTGGCTCGCGCAAAGACGCCAAGGCGCAAAAGAAACTGTTTTTAAACCTTAAAGCTATTTTTATTTATAACCGGCAGGGCTGGGTCGCCCGGTGAAGTCGGGGCCGGGAATATCTCCCGCTATTACAGCTGCCCCTCTCCCTGGCCCTCTCCCGGAGGGAGAGTGGATGCAATTTTTCCATTCATGACCAGGTCATGAACTAAGCACCTATATGCTTATTCAGGCATCGCTTCATTGTGTTACCCATCATTCCACGAAGAATATCCGAGGATATGATTAACGCCTTTGCATGAGCAAGCCAAGCATTCATCGAATCGTTCTTTTCGTCTTTTCGTCTTTTCGTCTTTTCGTCTTTGCGTCTTTGCGTCTTTGCGCCTTTGCACCCTGGCGTCTTTGCGCGAAACAGCTCTTAAAACCCCAAATCCCAACCGCGCATAAAAAAACCGGCCCTGGCGTTAACCAGGACCGGCGGGCGGGTAACTTCGCAAACGGCGGTGTCGGAGCCGCCGCGTTTCGAGGTCAGTTTTCGAGTTGCGAAGTTACCCAGGGGATCGTTATCAGCGCTATAACGAGTGCTATGACGTTGTCCGGATGGAGAATAAAACCCTCCAGCATACTCAGGCCGGGATCACATAACAGGTATATTCCTAATGCCAGTCCCATTACCTTGTTCATCGCCATGTCTCCGATAGTGTCTGCCGTGCGCTGATTATCTTAACGGCGGTCACCGGAAAACATCCGTGACGTATGACTTTTTTTAGTGTGAGCAGGGTCGCAAATTGACAGAAAACCCGCACTGATTACGCCTCGATGCAGAAAAACACCGGGCAGCAGGCTTATTCAACCGGCGGCGTAACCGTAATTGCCTGCCCTGCCGCAGCATCCTGGCGCGCCGCAACGCTGCGGATTTCATCTTCATTGACCAGGTCCTGCAGGCTTATCCCGCCGAGGAAACCGAAAATCTGGCTACCCAGGTCATCCCATAACTCGTGGGTCAGGCACTGCTCCCCTTCATGGCAGTTACCCGCCCCCCTACACGTGGTGTTATCAACGCGCTCGTCGACCGCCGCGATGACCTCGGCGACCGATATTTCGGGTGCCGCCCTGGCAAGGGTGTAGCCACCACCGGGCCCCCGCGTACTTTCAACCAGCCCGGCTTTTCTCAGGCGCGTGAACAGTTGCTCAAGGTAGGACAGCGACAATCCCTGGCGCACGGCAATATTCGGCAACGGAACCGGACCCGAGCGCGCATGGAAGGCAAGATCCAGGATTGCCGTGACGGCATAGCGCCCTTTGCTGGTCAGTTTCATTCCGCTTTCACCCTCTGTCTGTCACTCAGGATTCACTATTCTGTTTATCGGTACTGGTCCCGGTGTCCGGCATGACTGCCGGCTCAATTTCACGGTCATCAATATATTTCAGCGAACAGGGACCAAGGTCCGGCAGGTTCAGGTCGCCGATCTCCGCACCCAGATCCTTGAGCCCGCGGCACATCTCTTCAAGGCGTGCATCCATGACATGAATATGATCAAGAATCCCGTTGACTGCATTCGCCACCGGGTCCGGCATGTCGCTGGTGGCGCCATAGGCGTCAAATCCCATTTTCTCCGCAATGGCCTGGCGCTTTGCATCGCGTTCACCCGGCGGGTGGACCAGGCGGCCAGGCACACCCACCACCGTCATACCGCTGGAGATACTTTTCAGTACCACGGCGTTGGAGCCGATGCGGACACCGTCATC
>DATCZY010000351.1:0-3015 GCA_036525655.1 Lysobacterales bacterium
GATCCCGTAAGCGGTCACTCGATGGCGGTGGTTGGAACTGGCATGCGCTGACCAGAAAATTTCTTCCCTCATAGGCAATATGCGACATGCTCGTTTGCCAGATGTCGCGGTCGTCAACGGTGGGGGCGCACCAGATTTCGAGACCCTTAGCGTACATGGCTGTGCGCAAAAGGGGCATATAATTCTCCCAGCAAATAGCCGCCCCTACACGCCCCGCTTTGGTATCGACGACCGGGATCGTTGAACCGTCTCCCTGTCCCCAGATCAGCCGTTCGCTGGCGGTCGGCATTAACTTTCTATGCTTTGCAAGCAACTCACCCTGATTTGAAATAAACAGTGCGGTACAAAAAAGCGTTGCACCGCTGCGTTCAATGACGCCGATGACAATTGTGCTGTCACAGGTTTTTGCCAGTTCGCAAACAGCCGTTACTTCGGGGCCGTCAAGGTCAACGGCCTGTTGCCAGTAGCGCAGGAATTCCTCGCGCCCCGCGGGGGTTCTGTAACCTACACGCGTACCAAAGTCAGCGCCCTTGGGGTATCCGCCAAGAAGGGCCTCGGGCATCACCAGCAAATCACAATTCGATTCTTTTATCGACGTTTCAAACGCCAGGATTTTCTCCAGCGTTGCCGCAGTTGAGTCTGAATCATTGCCCAGTTGTAATGCCGCTATGACTTTCCGTCTCATCGGCCTACAGCACCCCCAGGTCTTTTCCGACCTTTATGAAGGCTTCAACCGCGCGATCCAGGTGGTGTGTTTCATGCGCCGCCGAAACCTGCACGCGGATGCGTGCTTCACCCCTGGGCACGACCGGAAAGAAGAAGCCGATGACATAGATGCCCTCATCCAGCAGGCGGGCGGCGAATTCCTGGGCGAGAGGCGCATCGTAAAGCATAACCGGCACGATCGGGTGGATGCCTTGCTTGATATCGAAACCGGCCGTATTCATCCTGTCGCGGAAATAGCGCGTATTGTTTTCCAGTTTGTCACGCAAGCGGGTTGAGCCGGACAACATATCGAACACCTTAATCGATGCCGCGACCAAGGGTGGCGGCAGGGTGTTCGAGAACAGGTACGGGCGTGAACGTTGCCGCAACAGGTCAATGATTTCCTGGCGGCCGGTGGTAAAACCGCCGGAACCGCCGCCCAGAGCCTTGCCAAGTGTCGAGGTGAACACGTCAATTTTGTCCATGACCCCATGGTGCTCTGCAGAGCCACGCCCATTCGGCCCCAAAAAGCCGGTCGCGTGACTGTCGTCAACCATGACCAGGGCGTCATAACGCTCGGCCAACGCCGTGATCTCGTCGAGCTTTGCGATAAAACCATCCATGCTGAAAGCACCATCGGTGGCGATCAGCCGGGTGCGGCAGCCCTGCGTATCCTGAAGCGCTTTTTCAAGTGCCTGCATGTCGCTGTTTGGGTAGCGAAACCGTTGCGCCTTGCACAGGCGAATGCCGTCGATAATGGAAGCATGGTTAAGCGCGTCGGAAATCACCGCATCCTGTTCGTCGAGGATCGTTTCGAAAAGTCCGCCATTGGCGTCGAAGCAGGACGTGTAGAGGATGGTGTCCTCGGTGCCAAAGAATTCTGAAATCGTTTTTTCAAGCTGCTTGTGCAAATCCTGCGTGCCGCAGATGAAGCGCACCGAAGCGAGACCAAAACCGTGGTCATCAAGGGCCTGGTGGGCCGCGGCGATAACATCCGGGTTATCCGCGAGACCAAGATAGTTATTGGCGCAAAAATTAAGGACTTCCGCGCCGCCCTGGACCTTGATCTCCACGCTTTGCGGCGTGGTGATGACCCGTTCGATTTTATACAGGCCAGCGTTGCGGATTTCCGTCAGTGCTGTTTTCAGGTGTTCCAGTGAAACCATATCAATACCTCCTCGAGGACTCCCCGATATATTCTGAGACGCGCAGATTTAACCCGCATTGCCGGGATCAGGCCAGGGGCGCTTAAATGGTGCCGGTCCAGTCACAGACGACTTTTCCTGACTGTCCGGCAATCATCAACTGGAAGCCGGTTTCGTACTCTTCGATCGGAATATGGTGGGTCAATGCTTTGCGCAACGGAAAACCAGTCAGCACCATTTGAGTCATCTTGTACCAGGTCTCGTACATGCGACGGCCGTAGATGCCGTGAATTTCGAGACCCTTGAATATGATTTGATCCCAGTCAACCCCCGTTCCGGCCGGTAGCAGCCCCAGCAAGGCAACCTGGCCACCGTTAAACATATGATGTAAGAGATCATTGAACGCAGCAGGCTGACCGGACATTTCCATGCCGATATCAAAACCTTCGATATCCAGTTCTTCCACCACCTCGGCGATGGATTCGCGCTTGACGTTTATAGTGCGTGTGGCCCCCATGTTTTTTGCCAGGTTCAAGCGGTAATCGTTCACATCGGAAATAACCACGTGGCGGGCGCCCACATGCTTGCAAATACCGGCGGCGATTATGCCAATCGGTCCGGCGCCGGTTATCAGCACATCCTCGCCCACCAGGTCAAACTGCAGGGCGCAATGGGCTGCATTGCCAAAGGGGTCGAAAAATGCCGCCAACTCCGGTGCGATGGCGTCCGGAATCGGCCATAAATTGGTGGCGGGGACGACGATGTATTCGGCAAAAGCACCGTTGCAATTAACGCCTATACCAATGGTATTGGGGCACAGGTGGCGCTTGCCCGCACGGCAATTCCGGCAATGCCCGCATATGATGTGGCCTTCTGCCGATACCCGGTCACCCACGTTGTAACCGGTGACTCCCTCACCCAGTTCGACTATACGGCCGACAAATTCATGTCCGATGGTCAAGCCTGGTTTGATGGTTCTTTGTGACCACTCGTCCCAGTTATAGATGTGTACATCTGTACCGCAAATGGCGGTTTTTTCAACCTTGATGAGGACCTCATTGGTACCGGCCTGCGGGATGGCTACCTCTTCCATCCAGATGCCCCTGGCGGACTCGCGCTTTACCAATGCACGCATGGTCTGAGACATGACTACTCCTGAAATGAT